>NZ_JCBANA010000021.1:0-87326 GCF_059760725.1 Achromobacter sp. 1014246743 | reverse complement strand
CCTTAAGAACTCAAACCGACGCAAAAAAAACACCCCCCCTAAACCCGATAAGCCTGCGCCAACCTCTCATAATTATTCTTAAGAATAATCCCCGCGTAGTAGACATGCTCCCGCATGAGATCCTCAGCCCGCGCCCCATCCCGCCCGATGATCGCGTTCACGATCCGGTGATGATCATCATGCGACCGCAAAATAATCCCATGGTCCTCCCACAGGATGATCCGATCCGACGCATAAGGAATCGCCTGCGCCTGCGTCGCAAACCGCTTCACCCACGGATTGCCCGCCGCCTCCAGAATCCCGTTGTGCAAGGTAATGTTGACCTGCTGATAAGGCAGATGGTCCTCCGCCAGCAGCACTCCCTTGCCCAGAATCCGATCCCCTTCATCCAGGCAATTCTTCAGCACCGCCACCGCATCGTTCGACAGTCCGCGTAGCGCCGCCTGCCGACAGGCCAGCCCTTCCAGCGCCGCGCGCACCTCGTAGGCCGCCACGATCTCGGCGATGTCATAGGCCCGCACCGTGTAGCCGCGCTTGGGCAGATGTTCCAGCAACCCCTCATTGCCCAGCGTTGCCAGGGCCGCCCGCACCGGTGTGCGCGACACCCCCAGCTTCTCGGCCAGCGGGATTTCCTCCAGACGGGCCCCGGGGCTGAACTTGCCATGCAGCACCCAGTCCCGCAGCGTATCGGTAACGTGTTGAGAGAGCGTATCCATAGCCTCATTGTATACATGAAGAATACATACGACGGTCATGTGGACTACGCCGCTAGGGATCTCCCCTATGAGACACCGAAGTCACATCCGAAATCTAGGGAAACCCCCTATACCTGACCACCCTCCATGTATACATAATCGCAAAAAATTCAGACAGGCGGGCGCACTCCCCAAGGCGAGGCGACCCGTGCAACAGGAGACAGCATGTCCAATGTATCCACGCCGGCCGCGGGCCCGGCCCCGCGTCTTGCGCTCGTCACCGGCGGCGGCGGCGGCATCGGCGCCACCATCTGCCAGGAACTGGCACGCGCCGGCTACCGCGTCATCGTGTCCGACGTCGACGCCCAGCGCGCCCGTCGCGTCGCCGACGAACTGGGCGCCCCGCATGCCGCCCATGCCTTCGACGTCAGCGACGAAACCGCCGTCGAAACCGCCTTCGACCAGATCGAGCACGCCCACGGCCCCATCGCCGTCCTCGTCAGCGCCGCCGGCCTGCTGCTGTTCCAGGCCAACGGCGAACGCCCGCTCATCAAAGACACCACCCTGGACATCTGGGAACGCAGCTTCGCCGTCAACGCGCGCGGCGTCTTCCTGTGTGGCCGCGCCTATCTGCGCCGACGCGAAGCCGCGCCGCTCGCGCATGGCCGCATCGTTACCTTCACCTCGGTCGCCGCGCAGTTGGGCGGCTACCGCTCCAGCGCCTCGTACATCGCCGCCAAATCCGCCGTGCTGGGCCTGACCAAGGCCATGGCGCGTGAATCCGCGCACCTGGGCGTCACCGTCAACGGCATCGCGCCCGGCCTGATCGACACCGACATGCTGCGCAGCACCGTCACCAGCAGCGGCGCCCTGGCCGCCGCCGCGCAAGCCATTCCGCTGGGCCGCATCGGCACCGTCGACGACGTCGCCGCCGCCGTGCGATTCCTGGCCTCGGAAGAAGCCGGCTACATCACCGGCAGCGTCATCGACGTCAACGGCGGCTATCGCATGCAGTAACCCGCATGCAGTAACCCCTATCCGGCGGCCAGGCCGCCTACGCAGCAACGCGCCATGCATAAAGGCGCGCACACATAAAACGGGAGACACACCATGATCCACCTTCGCCGCTACGCGGCCGCCGCGCTCTGCGCCGTGGCCGTCGGCGCCACCGCCCAGGCCCAGCAGGAACCGGGCATCACCGACAAGACCATCAAGATCGGCCTGTTCGCGCCCCTGTCGGGCAGCGGCATGGCCTATGGCTTTGACGTCTTGAACGCCGCCAAGATGTGGTACGCCAAGGTCAACAAGGAAGGCGGCGTCAACGGCCGCCAGATCGAACTGGTGATCGAAGACGACCGCTGCAACGCCAACGACCTGGTCGCCGCGGTCAAGAAGCTGACCGAACAGGACAAGGTCTTTCTGCTCAATGGCGGCTCGTGCTCGGCCGCGGTGGTCGCCGCGCGCGAATACGTCGAACGCGAAAAGATGCCGCTGGTGATGTTGAACGCGTCCGGCGACGGCGCGCTGTATCCGCCGTCCAAGTACATCTATGGCGCGTTCTCGATCTCGCAGCACGCCGTGGGCGGATCGATGGTGCAGTTTGCCGCCGAACACCTGAAGGCCAAAAAGATCGGCTACATCAACCACGACGACGCCTACGGCGGCTGGAACCTGGAAGCCGCGCAGGCCCAGGCCAGGCAGCTGGACAACCTGGGCTTGCAGGTGCAGTCGGTCAACCCGAACATCACCGACGTCACCGCGCCGATGCTCAAGATCCGCGCCGCCAACCCCGACGTGCTGCTCCTGACCACCTACGCCCGCCCCGCCGCGCTGATCATCAAGAAGGCGCAGGAACTGGGTTGGAACAAACCCATCGTGCTGGCCGTGAACGGCACCGCCGATCTCAAGCAACTGGTCGAGAACGTCGGCAACAAAGACGCCTTCAAGAACGTCTACATCCAGGACGTGCTGGCCGATATGCCCGGCGGCCCCAAGCTGACCTGGGTCTACGACATGTACAAGCAGGCCTACCCCGACCTGGCCGCCAAGCCGGGCCATCCGCAGACCTACATGCCTTATGGCCTGCCGCCCGCCATGGCGGTGGTCAATGCGCTGAAGGCCGCCGGCCCGCAGCCCACCCGCGAGAAGGTGCTGGCCGCGCTGGAAACCATGAAGTTCGATTCCGGCGTCATGGCCGGCCCGATCGAATTCGGCCCCAACGACCGCGCCGCGCAGGAATCGGCCATCTACATCAAGTTCGACGGCACCAACATGTCCCTGGTGCCCGGCGCCTTCAAGAGCGTCTGGAAGTACCAGCCGTAAACCTGCCGCTACCACGGCCACAGGCCAGGTCCGCGCCGCGGCGCAGCGCCGCGCGGACCGCCGGAGACCATCATGAGCTTTGCCGATTTCTGGTTGTTCCTGCAGCAAGGGGTGCTGTCAGGGCTGGTGACGGGCAGCGTGTACGCGCTGCTGGCCGTTGCCGTCGTCATCATCTTCAAGACCACCGACGTGCCCAATTTCGCGCAAGGCGAAATCTTCATGGTCGGCGGCTACATCGCCCTGTTCCTGACCCTGGTCATGGGCTGGCCTTACCTGGTTGTCATCCCCGTGACGCTGGCCGTCGTGGCGGTCGTGTCCGGCCTGTTCCAGCGCGTGGTGATGGAACGCGTCATCGCCTCCAAGGGCGTCGGTGTGCAGATGGTGATCGCCACGCTGGGCCTGGCCTATGCCCTGAAAGGGCTGGTGCGCCAGACCGGGCTGGGCGACACGCCGCGCTCGCTGCCGCCGCTGGCGCCCACCGACGCCGTCATCATCGGCGACGCGGTGCTGACCCAGCTGGACCTGGTGATCTTCGCGGTGGCGGTCGGCGTGATGCTGCTGCTCTACGTGATGTTCACCTACACCCGCGTGGGCAAGGCCATGCGCGCCGTCGGCATGAACCCCAAGGCCGCGCGCCTGGTGGGCGTGAACCTGACGCGCATCCGCATGATGGTGTGGGCGCTGTCCGGCCTGATCTCGGCCGTGGCGGCCCTGCTCATCACCCCCAAGATCCTGATCACGCCCGACATCGGCCACATCGCCATCCTGGCCTACGCGGCCGCCATCGTCGGCGGCATCACCAGCCTGCCCGGCGCGGTGGTCGGCGGCTTCGTGATCGGCGTGGCCGAGAACCTGGTGGGCCTGTTCATTTCGACCAACGCCATCGTGGTGGCGCCCTTCGTCGCCATCATGGTGGTGCTGCTGCTGCGTCCGCAAGGCCTCCTGGGCGGCAAACTGCAGGTGAAGAAAGTATGAAATCCAAGCTCGATCCCGCCCTGCTGGCGCTGATGGCCGTGGCGCTCGTCGTCCTGCCGTTCGTGGCCAGCGGCTATGTCATCTACGTCGTCAACCTATTGATGGTGTTCGTGGTGCTGGCCCTGGGCCTGCACCTGGTCATCGGTGAAACCGGACAGTTCGCGCTGTCGCACGCCGCGTTCTATGGCGTGGGCATCTATACCGCGGGCCTCATCAACAACCTGTGGCATCCGCCCTTCTTCGTGTCCATCGTGGCGGGCGGCCTGCTGGCCGCCGTGCTGGGCTACATCATCGGCGCGCTGGCGCTGCGCATGCGTGACATCTACCTGGCGCTGTCCACCTTTGCCTTTGGCGAGGCGATGCAGTGGGTGTTCCTGAACTGGCAGTCGGTCACCAACGGCTCGAACGGCTTCCGGATTTCGCCCGCCACGCTGTTCGGCTACGAGCTGGTGTCCGACATCAAGGCCTATCCGTTTGTCGTGGCAATAGCCGCGCTGCTGCTGTGGGCCACCATTGCACTGTCGCGCTCGCAGCTGGGGTCGGCCTTCCGGGCCGTACGCGAAAGCGATGTGGCGGCGCAGGCCATGGGCGTGAACGTCAACGCCATCAAGCGCACCGCCTTCACGCTGTCGGCGGCGTACGCCGGCATCGCGGGCGGCATGTACACCACCTTTGCCTCGTTCATCCACCCCGAAAGCCTGGGCTTCCAGACCACCATCCTGATTCTCACCATGGTGGTGGTAGGCGGCATCGGTTCGGTGCGCGGCGCCATCGCCGGCGCACTGGGCTTCGGCCTGATCTCGGAACTGCTGCGCCAGGCGCTGTCGTTCCAGGAAATCATCTACGGCGTGATCCTGATGGGCTTCATGATGTTCGCGCCCAAGGGCCTGTTCGCCAGCCGTGACGCGCGCCGCCGCGCGCCCCCGCCGGCCGCCCCGCTGCCCACGCGCACGGGCGCCGCCGCCCCGGCCGCCAAACCCACGCAAAGGAGCGCCGCATGAGCGCCCAGCCTTATCTCGACGTCCAGGGCCTGACGGTGAAGTTCGGCGGCCTGACGGCCATCAACGGCCTGTCCATGCAGGTGGAACGCGGTCGCATCCATGCGCTGATCGGTCCCAACGGCGCCGGCAAGTCCACCACCTTCAATTGCGTCTCGCGCTACTACCGCCCCACCCAGGGCCGTATCGTGTTCGACGGCGTCGACATCACGACGAAGAAGCCGCACGAAATGGCCGCGCTGGGCGTGGCCCGAACCTTCCAGAACCTGGAGCTGTTCAGCGCGCTGACGGTGCGCGAGAACGCCTTGCTGGGCACCTATGCGCACGGCGCGTCGACGGCTTCGCGTCTGCTGCGCCCCGCCCGCGCCGAAGCACGCGAACGCGTCGAGCACCTGCTTGAACGCGTCGGGCTGGCCGACTTCCTGGACACCCCCGCCTGCAGCCTGGACTTCGGCCGCCAGAAGATGCTGGAGCTGGCGCGGGCGCTGGCCATCTCGCCCAAGCTGCTCTTGCTGGACGAACCCGCAGCCGGCCTGCGCAACCGCGAAATCGAAACGCTGGACCGCATCCTGACCGAGCTGTGCGAACGCGACGGCATCACGGTGCTGCTGGTCGAGCACGTGATGCAGCTGGTGATGTCGATCTCGGATCGCATCACCGTCATGTCGTTCGGCGAGAAGATCGCCGAAGGCACGCCCGCGGAGGTGCGCAGCAACCCCCGCGTCATCGAAGCCTATCTGGGCAAGGGAGCCGCCGGTGGCTGAGTATCTGCTTGAAGTCGAATCGGTCAGCGCCGCCTACGGCAACATCCGCGCCTTGCAGGACGTGTCGTTGAAGGTGCCGCAAGGCGCCATCGTGGCGCTGCTGGGCGCCAACGGCGCGGGCAAATCCACCACGCTCAACGTGATCTCGCGACTGGTGTCGCCCACCGCGGGCAGCGTGCGTTTCGACGGCGAGGCCATCCACCGCCAGCCGGCGGATGCCATCGTCGGCCGCGGCATCGTGCAGGTACCCGAAGGCCGCGAAATCTTCCGCGACATGAGCGTGCGCGAGAACCTGGAGATGGGCGCCTACCTGCGCCACGACCGCCAGGCGGTCAAGCAGGACCTGGACATGGTCTGCGACACCTTTCCACGGCTGCGCGAACGATTCGAGCAGAAGGCAGCCACGTTGTCGGGCGGCGAGCAGCAGATGCTGGCCACCGGCCGCGCCATGATGGCGCGCCCGCGCATGATCCTGCTGGACGAACCGTCCATGGGCCTGTCGCCGCTGGTGGTCGAGCAGATCTTCGACATCGTGCTGCGGCTGAATCGCGAACAGGGCATCACCATCCTGCTGGTCGAACAGAACGTGAAGCTGGCGCTGTCGGTGTCCAGCTACGCCTACATCCTGGAAAACGGCGAGATCGCGCTGGAAGGCGAATCCAGCGCCCTGGCCAGCGATGAAGCCGTGCAACGCGCCTACCTGGGCGCCTAGGAAATTGCCATGAGCATGATGCAAGACAAGCGAGTCCTCGTCACCGGCGCCGGCCGCGGCCTGGGCGCCACCATCGCCCAGGGCTTCGCCAAGCAAGGTGCCACGGTAATCGTGGCCGACCTGGACCCCGCATTGGCACGCGCCAGCGCGCAGGCCATCGCGGCCGAAGGCGGCCGCGCGTTCGACGTGGCGCTGGACGTGACCGACGCCGAAGCGGTGCGCGCCTTCGCTGCCGAATCCGCCAGCCGCCACGGCAACATCGACGTGCTGGTCAACAACGCCGGCATCTCGGCGCGCGCCCCGTTCGACGACCCGCAGACGCCGCAGATCTGGGACCGCGTCATGGGCGTGAACCTGCAAGGCACGTTCAACGTCACCCACGCCTTCGTCGAACAGCTCAAGGCCACGCGCGGCGCCATCGTCAACCTGTGCTCCATCGTGGCGTATGGCTGCGGCATCTCGACGGCGGGCTACGTGGTGTCCAAGGGCGGCGTGCGCTCGTTCACCGAAGTGCTGGCGCGCGACCTGGCGCCGCACGGCGTGCGCGTGAACGCCGTGGCGCCCGGGCTGATGGAAACGGAAATGACGGCCGGCCAGCGCTCGCAAGCGCACGGCACCGATTGGTACCTGCAACGCGCCCCGATGGCGCGGGCCGGGCGCGCCGACGAAATCGTCGGCCCCGTGCTGTTCCTGGCATCCGACATGGCCAGCTACGTGAATGGCGTGGTGCTGCCCGTGGACGGCGGCTACCTGGCCGTATAGGAGTCGATATGCAATCAGACAACACACCGGGCACCGCGCTGGTCACGGGCGGCGCCAGCGGCATGGGCCTGGCCATCGTGGAGCGCCTGGCACGCGACGGCTTTCGCGTGGTCATGGCCGACCGCAACGCCGAACTGGCCGCCCGCGAAACCGACGCCTTGCAAGCGCAAGGCCTTGCCGTCGACTACCGCGTGGTGGACCTGACCGACGAGCACGCCACCCGCCAACTGGTGCGCGAACTAGCGCCGCTGGCCGCATTGGTCAACAACGCCGGCCTGTTCGACGAGCGCAAGTTCTTTGACGTCACCAGCGACGACTACCGCCGCATGTTCAACGTCAACCTGCTGGCCGTGGCCACGCTCACGCAGGAAGCCGCGCGCGACATGGCCCCCGGCGGCAAGATCGTCAACATCGCCTCGCGCGCCTATCTGGGTGCCAAGAACCACCCGCACTACGTGGCCTCGAAAGCCGCGCTGGTGGGCTATACGCGGGCCTCGGCCATGGAACTGGCGCCGCGCGGCATCCTGGTCAACGCCATCGCGCCTGGCCTGATCGACACGCCGCTGCTGCGCAACCTGAGCGCCGAGCGCCTGGCCGCGCAACTGGCCCTGCAGCCCACGGGCCGCGCCGGCCAGCCGCAAGACATCGCCAATGCCGTGTCCTTCCTGGCCGCGCCGCACATGGACTTCATCACCGGCCAGGTCATTTTCGTGGACGGCGGCAAATCGCTGGGCGGGTCGGGAGCATAAGCGGCATGGACAGCATCAAGTGGGACAAGGAAGTCGACGCACTGATCGTCGGCTCGGGCGCCGGCGGCATGAGCGCCGCGCTCACCGCCAGCGTCGAAGGCCTGGATGTACTGGTGGTGGAAAAGACCGGCCACATCGGCGGTTCGACCGCAATTTCCGGCGGTGCGCTGTGGATACCGCTGAACGCGCAGACCGACGCCGCCGGCCATCCCGACAGTTTCGACAAGGTCTGGACCTATCTGCAGGAAACCGTCGGCGCCGCGGCGTCCAACGACATGAAGCGCGCCTACCTGGAAGCCGGGCCGCGCATGATGGACGACCTGGTCGAGCGCGGCTTCCTGCAGGTCGCCGCGCGTACCGCATCACCCGACTACTACCCCGACCGGCCTGGCGCGGCGTTGGGCGGCCGGTCGCTGGACCCGGTGGAATTCGACGGCCGCAAGCTTGGCCGCCACTTCAAGACGCTGCGCGACCCGCTCAAGGAATTCACGGTGCTGGGCGGCATGATGGTCAACATCACCGACGTGCGGCATCTGCTGCGCGCCACGCGCGCCTTGGCGTCGTGGCGGCACGCCATGAAGCTGGTGCTGCGCTATTACGCCGACCGCCTGCGCGGCTATCACCGCGGCACCCGCCTGCTGCTGGGCAACGCGCTGGCCGCGCAGCTGTTCCATGCCCTGCTGTCCCGCAACATCCCGTACTGGCTCGATACGCCCGCGCTGGGGCTGGTGCGCGGCGACGACGGCGCGGTGCTGGGCGCCACGGTCGAGCACCAAGGCCGGCGGATGAACATCCGCGCCCGCCGCGGCGTGGTGCTGGCAACCGGCGGCTTTCCGTGGGATTCGGCGCGCCGCCAGCAGGCCTACCCGCATCCCACCGGCGACTGGTCGATGTCGCCGCGCGACAATACCGGCGACGGCATCCGCCTGGCCGAAGGCGCGGGTGCGGCGCTGGGCCAGGGCCATGCCAGCCCCGCATTCTGGGCGCCCGTATCCATCCTGGAACAACCGGGCCGCGGGCCGCTGCACTATCCGCACCTGGTATGGGACCGCGCCAAGCCCGGCCTGATCGCCGTCAACGGCGCCGGCCGCCGCTTCGTCAACGAATCGACCTCGTACCACGCGTTCGTCGAAGCCATGTACCGCAGCCACGCCGACAAGCCCACGGTGCCCGCCTACCTGCTGTGCGACCAACGATTCATCGACACCTGGGGCCTGGGCCTGGCATTGCCCGGCGGCCGGCCGCGGCAGCATTTGATCGACGCCGGCTACCTGCTGCAAGCGCCCACGCTGCAAGCCCTGGCGCAAAAGCTGGGCGTGCCCGCCGACGCACTGACCGCCACGGTGCAACGCTACAACCAGCATGCCGAAGAAGGCCACGACCCCGACTTCGGCAAGGGCGGCACCGCCTACAACCGCTACCTGGGCGACCCCGACCACGCGCCCAATCCCTGCCTGGCGCCGCTGGGCGCCGGTCCCTACTACGCCGTCAAGGTCTACCCCGGCGACATCGGCACGGCGTGCGGCATTGCGGCAAATCGCAATGCCCAGGCCGTGGACGAAGCCGGCCATCCGATAGCCGGCCTGTACGTGGTGGGCAATGATATGCACTCGGTCATGGGCGGCGCCTATCCCGCGCCCGGCATCACGCTGGGCCCCGCGCTGACTTTCGGCTGGGTCGCTGGACAACACCTGGCCCACGGCCAACACTGACGCTACGCCAACCTTCAAGGACCCCACATGAAGATCTACTTCTCGCCCGCCTCGCCCTTTGTGCGCAAATGCATGGTCATCGCACACGAGCTGGAGCTGGTCGACCGCATCGAAAAGCTGCCCAGCGCCGCCGGCCCCGTGGCCCGCGACCAGACCATCATCCCCAGCAACCCGCTGGGCCAGGTGCCTACCCTGCTCACCGATGACGGCCAGGCGCTGTTCGACAGCCGCGTCATCTGCGAATACCTGAACGAGCTGGGTGGCGGCGCGCTGTTCCCGACCGGCACCGCCCGCTGGCGCGCCCTGGCGGAACAGTCGCTGGGCGACGGCATGCTCGGCGCGGCCCTGCTGGCCCGCTACGAAACCGTGCTGCGCCCCGAGGCCTTGCGCTGGGACGGCTGGTACGAAGGCCAACTGGGCAAGGTGCGCGACGGCCTGGCGCAACTGGAAAAGACCGCCGCCAGCCTGGAAGGCCGCCTGGACATCGGCACCATCACCGTAGGCTGCGCCCTGGGCTACCTGGATTTCCGCTATCCCGACTTCGACTGGCGCGCCGGCCACCCCGCCGTTGCGGCCTGGTTCAAGACGTTCAACCAACGTCCGTCGATGCAGGCCACGCTGCCGCACGCCTGAACACGGTTTGGGCAGCCGCGACGCCTGAAGAACCCGCCGGGCTTCAGGAAGGGCGGCTGCCTGGTACGGCGCGTTCGCTTGAACCCGCCGCTGGCCCCTGGCGCTTGCCAGGGGCTTTTTTTTCTTACAGATGGAAATGACGGTGCCGGGGCCGACGTCTATATTGAACTTTCGCGAGGCCTGCCAGCCCAACCGATAGACCCACCCGCCCAGGGAGCCACGCATGAACGTGACCGCCGTCTCCCCCATCAGCCGAGTCGCCGCGCCCTACGCCGCGCGCATTCCCTTGCTGGACGACACCCGCCCGGTCTGGGAAGCCGAATGGGCCGCGCGCAACGCCGCCACCCGCCAGGCCCAGCGTAGCGCCCAGGCGCAGGCGGCCTGGCAAGCCCAGCGCATTGCCCGCACGGCCACGGAATCGGCCCAGGCCGACCGCGACGTGCGTGCTGCGCAACCCGCCACGACGCAAGCGCCGCAAGCGCTGGCCGCCGCCCCCGCCGCCGTCAATGTCGACCAACTGCGCGACCTTTACGCCGACGCCCGCCTGCGCCGCGCGGTGGACGAATTCTCGGCGCGCCCCGATCCCGTCGCGCTGCGCGGCGACACCGCCAACGACCTGGGCACCATCGCAGGCCTGACGCCGTTGCAGCCGTATCGCGTGGCGATGGGCAACCCGCAGGTCCAGGACCTGCAGACCACCGTCGCGATGAAGGCCGCCGGCCTGAATATTCCCAAGGTCGAGAACATCGGCCCCACGGAAAACGTCACCGACAACGCGCGCTACCGTCCCGGCGCCCGCACCTGATGCACGCAAAAAAGCCGCCCTGCAAAGGCGGCTTTCTGTTGGCGGGCGCTGAACCTCACCGACGCTGCCGTCCAGGCCATCGGCCGGACGGCCCTTCACGATCAGTGGAAGAACTCGGCGATCAGGGTGGCGCCCATGAAGGTGCCAGCATTGGCGGCCAGCGACACCACCACGATCTTCCAGCCCAGCTTGCGGAAGGCAGGCAGGTCTTTCAGGATCGACAGGCCGGCCATCGCCAGGATCACCGTGGTGAACGGCAGGAAGTTGACCTTGCCGACGGCGGCAATGATCTGGTCCGAGTACGGCAGCACGCCCGGGCAGCCCACGGTCATCGCGATCAGCGACAGCACGGCCACGGCCGGCAGCTTGGGCACCACGCGCAGCAGCAGGTCGGCAATCACGACCAGCAGGATGATGATGGCCATGCCGGGCAACGCGTCCAGGAACGGCACGTTGTAGCCCAGGCGGTTACCCACCAGCGCGAACAGCCCGCAGACGGCGTAGGCGGTCAGGCGATCGCCAAAGCCCATCTTCACCGAGTGCGAGGGCACTTCGCCATCGGCCGCGGCGGCGGCGGCGGCAGGTTCAGCCTTGGCGCGCGAGAAACGGCCCAGCACGGGTTCCAGCTTGCCGTACAGGAAGATGGTCGTCGGCAACGAAATGAACAGCGTGAAGTACACGCCCACCACGGTGGTCAGCAGGTTGGCGGCGGCGGCCAGCGCGGCCACCTGGTGCGCCACTTCCGGCGTCTGCTGCGAGGCGATCGCGCCCACGCCCGCGGCCATCATGCTGCCCGAGCCCACGCCGGCGCCCATGGCGAGCGAACGCGGATCGAAGATGTTCAGGCTGGTGATGAAGCCGGCCATCAGCGCCACGAACAGTGCGCCGATCACGGTGCCGGTGATGTACTCGGCCATCACGCCACGGCCTTCCGGCGAATTCATGCCGTAGCGCTCGCCGATGATCGCCAGGCTGGGCTCGCGGCCCACCGAGAACGTGGCGCCGATGGCTTCGCGCTTGATGCCCAGCAGCAGGGCCAGCGGCAGGCCGATGGCCATGGTGCCGAAGAAGTGGCCGAATTCCTGGAACACCAGCGCCCAGCCGGCTTCGCGCACCTGCGGCAGCGAGCCGCCCACCATCAGGCCCAGCTTGGCCAGGAAGGGCAGCAGCGCGTATTGCAGGTAGCCGCTGATGCGGGTCTGCATGGCGGTGTCGATGCCGGCGCCCGCGGGCAGGCGTTGGCCGAAGGCGGCCACGATCGCGCCGATGAAAATGGCCCAGAGCATGGGCTGCAGAACGATCTTGCCCGGGCCCACCGCGAAGGTGACGCTGCCGATCGCTTCGGACACGATCACCACCAGCAAGATGGCGGCGAGCATGCGGACGCGGCTGGACAGCGACATGGTGGGCGCGGCCAGGCTGGCGCTGGCATGAGACATCGAATTCCCCTGATGAACGTGAGTAGGTTTTAGGGCCGCCCACGGCGCGGCGGGCGGCAGCGGCGATTTTCGCCGGGGGGCTGCACGCCAACCATGACACCACCTGGGCTATTGCGTTGCGTAAAATGCAACGGACGGGCTTTTCCTGGGAATTTTTTGCAAGATCACGCAATAACTCAGGGTAAACCCTTGGTATTGTTGCAAATTTTCCGATGCCTTGCTGCCACGGAGCCGCCCCATGGACGAAAAACTCGACGCCCGCCGCACTCACTACTTCATGCAGGTCATGAGCCGGGGTTCGGTGCGCGGCGCCGCCGAAGTGCTGAACATGGATCCGTCCGCCGTCAGCCGCGCCATCGCCGCGCTGGAACGCGACTGCGGCATGGCGCTGTTCGAACGGCGCGGCCGCGGCGTCGTGCCGACCGATGCCGGCCACATCCTGGCGCGCTACGTGAAGCGCCAGCAGAACATCCAGGAAAGCTTCTTCTCGGAAATCGACAGCCTGCGCAAGGCCGAGCGCGGCCACATCGACCTGGTGCTGGGCGAAGGCTTCGTCGAACTGATGTTCGACCGCGTGCTGCCCGGCTACTGGCGCAGCCACCCGGAGGTGACGCTGGACATCGACGTGGCCCGCACCTCCGAAATCGTGCAACGCATCGTCGACGACCAGGCCTACATCGGCCTGGTATTCCAGCCGCCCAACGACGCCCGGCTGCGCACGCACTACTCGCGCCCCGAACCCATCCGCGCCATCGTGCGGCAGGACCACCCGCTGACGCGGCTGCAACGCCCGCTGCTGTTGACCGACCTGGTCGACTACCCCGGCGCGTCCATGCAGGAAGGCTTCGGCGTGCGCCAGCACATCCAGGCCGCCGAGATCAGCGAACAGGTGCGCCTGCGCAACGTGCTGACGACGTCGTCCTTCAAGGCGCTGTGGCAGTTCGCCGCCACCGGCATCGGCTACGCCCTGACCCCACCGATTGCCGTCACCGCCGACATGGCCGCGCAGCGCCTGGCCAGCCTGCCGCTGGCCAATCCGATCCTGAACCAGGGCAGCCTGCACGTGCTCAGCCGTGCCGGGCGGCACATCTCGCCCGCGGCGCGTGAACTGCTGGACCATATCGTGCGCGGCATCGGCGCCCCGTCGTCTTCCGCGCTTTGAGACAACGCCGCCCATACGCCGCATCTGATACGGTCTTTTCGCGCGGATCTGCCCCTGTCGCCGCCAGGATGCAACGCCTACAGTCGCAGCATCCCCTTCCTTGCCTGGAGACCCTCATGCTCAGCTTCCTGCGCACGGCCAAATCCGTCCTGTGGGGCTTTTTCGGCGTGCGCCGCGGCCGCGGCTACGACGCCGACATCGCCCACAACAAGCCCGCCCCCCTGATCCTCACCGGGCTGCTGATGGCCGCGTGCCTGGTTGCCATCCTGATCGCCGTCGCCCGCTGGGCCGTCAACGCGGCGCTGTAGCCCCGTCACGGGAAACCTTGCGCAAGCGCCCGTCGCCGCAGCGTCCATCGCCGCGCCATCCGGCTACGCCAGCGCCAGCGCCGACATCTCCACCAACAAGCGCCCGAACGCATGCACCGCGGGCGAGTTATCGCCGGCGCGCGCGATCAGCCTGAAATCCGCCTCCGGCAACGACGGCAGGCCGTAGCGGCCGTCGATCACGTCCATGCCGGGCCGCACGTCTTCCTGCGGCAACGCCGTGACCGCCAGACCAGCCAGCACCGCGGCCCGCAAACCCTCTTGGCTGGGCGACGTGAAAGCCACCCGCCAGTCCAGCCCGGCCTGCTCCAGCGCGGCCACGCCCACCTCGCGGTGCACGCACGGCGGAGGCGCGAAGGCCAGCGGCAGCGGCCCGTCGCCGTCAAAGTCGAAGGCGTGGGCGGCCGCCCAGACGAACCGCGTCTGCCGCAACATCGCCCCGCTCTCGGGCTCGCCCGGTAAGGACATGACGACAGCCAGGTCCAGCGCGTCGGCCTCGACCTGCGCGCGCAGATCCAGATAGGTGCCGACAAACACGTCCAGGCGCACCGCGGGAAACACGCGGGCAAAGCGCGCCAGCAGCAGCGGCAGGCGTTCGCCCATGAAATTCTCGGGCACGCCGAACCGCACGGCCCCCGCCACCGACGACCGCTGAAAACGCCGCGCCAGGGCATCCTGCGCCCGCAGAACCTGCTCGGCATAGCGCAGGAAATCCTCGCCATCCTCGGTCAGCGCCAGGCTGCGCGTGGTGCGCACCAGCAAGGCGGTACCGGCTTGCGCTTCCAGGCGCCGGATCTGGTGGCTGACGGCCGACTGGCTCAGGTGCAGCCGCTCGGCCGCGCGGGTGAAACCGCCAGCCTCTTTCACCGCAACATAGGCGCGCAACAGGGCGGGATCGAAGTCCATCGCTTTCACTCATGATGAATATTGATGAATTCTACAAAATTAAATCATTTCCATCATTTTCAAGGCGCTCGCAGAATGGCTGTCCCGATTTGCCGTGAGCCCCCCGATGCCGCTCTCCCCCGCGCGAAAAAAAGCATTTACGCTGGCCGCCGTCTGCCTGGCTGCCTTGATGTTCGGTCTGGAAATCTCCAGCGTGCCGGTGATTCTGCCCACGCTGGAACAGGCGCTGCACAGCAGCTTCAAAGACCTGCAATGGATCATGAACGCCTACACCATCGCCTGCACGACGGTGCTGATGGCCGCCGGCACGCTGGCCGACCGCTATGGCCGCAAGCGCTTGTTCGTCATCAGCCTGGCGATATTCGGCGTCACCTCGCTGATCTGCGGCTGGGCCGAGGACACAGGCGTCCTGATCGCCGGCCGCTTCCTGCAGGGCATGTCCGGCGGCGCCATGCTGATTTGCCAGGTGGCGGTGCTGTCGCACCGTTTCCCGGACGGCGCCGCGCGCGGCAAGGCCTTCGGCGCCTGGGGCATCGCCTTCGGCACAGGCCTGGGCTTTGGCCCGGTCATCGGCTCGGCCATCGTGGCGGCGTCCAGCTGGCAATGGGTGTTCCTGGCGCACGGGCCGCTGGCGCTGATCGCCCTGGCCCTGGTCGTGCCCGGCGTGGACGAATCGCGCGATCCGCAGCAACGCAAGCTGGACCTGGCCGGCATCGCGTCGCTGTCGCTGGCGGTGTTCGGCCTGGCGTGGTTCATCACCCAGGGACCCGCCGCTGGCTTCACCAGCGGCAGCGCGATCGCCAGCTTGGCCATGGCCATCCTCGGCTTGATCGTCTTCGTCATCGCCGAACACCGTAGCGCTGACCCGATGTTCGATTTCTCGGTGTTCCGGATCCGCCGCTTCTCGGGCGCGCTGCTGGCGTCGGCCGGCATGAACTTCAGCTTCTGGCCGTTCATGATCTACCTGCCGCTGTATTTCCAGAACGGCCTGGGGTACAGCAGCCTGGGCACCGGCCTGTCCTTGCTGGCCTACACCCTGCCGACCCTGGTGGCGCCGCCACTGGGCGAAAAGCTGGCGCTGCGCTACCGCCCCGACACGGTCATTCCCGCCGGCCTGTTCGCCATCGGCCTGGGTTTCCTGCTAATGAAGTACGGCAGCGGTACCGCCCAGGCCAGTTGGCTGACGATGCTGCCCGGCTGCCTGCTGGCCGGCACGGGATTGGGGCTGATCAATACCCCCGTCACCAATACCACCACGGGCGCGGTGCCTGGCGAACGCGCGGGCATGGCGTCGGGCATCGACATCAGCGTGCGCATGATCAGCCTGTCGATCAACATCGCGCTGATGGGATTGCTGCTGGTGCAAGGCGTGCTGTCCGCGCTGCGTCAACAGTGGCCCGACGCCCCCGACGGCGCCGCGCTGCGTCTGCTGGCCGAAAGCCTGTCCGCCGGCAGCCTCGCCAGCGGCACCGGTATCCCGGCCCAAGCGGCCCACGCCGCCCTGGCCCAAGGCTTCGGCGACGTCATGCTCTACGGCGCGGCTGCCGCCGCGCTGCTGGCCCTGGCCAGCCTGTTCGCATTCGGTACACACCAACGCCGCCGCCAGGCCACCCCGCAAGCGCGCGGCAACAACCTCCGTTAGAACCGCCGTCCGGCCGCCCCGCAGTCCGAAGGCCGGGCCCCCCCCTTCGGGGCAGCAAGCACGCGTGGCGTGCGCGGCGCGGGGGCCCGCAGCCAGGCATACCGTTATTACTAGAATGACTTAGACGACCATTCAGGCTGCCTGTTACGGTTATGAATCCCCCCATTGCCCGCCTGCGGCGGGCCTTGCCTTGGGGACTCAGACCGAGAAGACTTCAAGGGCAGTAGACATGTACGTGTATGACCCCGTCGACCAGCAGCTCGTCGAGCAGCGCGTGGCGCAGTTCGCCGACCAGACGCGCCGCTTCCTCGACGGCCAGCTCACCGAAGATGAATTCCGCGTCCTGCGCCTGCAGAACGGCCTGTACATCCAGCGCCATGCGCCGATGCTGCGCGTGGCGATTCCGTACGGCATCCTGGCCTCGCGCCAGCTGCGCACCCTGGCGCACATCGCGCGCAAATGGGACCGCGGCTACGGCCACTTCAGCACGCGCCAGAACATCCAGTTCAACTGGCCCCGCCTGGAAGACGTGCCGGACATCCTGGCCGAACTGGCCACGGTGCAGATGCATGCCATCCAGACCAGCGGCAACTGCATCCGCAACACCACCACCGACCATTTCGCTGGCGTCGCGCCCGATGAGCTGATCGATCCGCTGGTGTGGTGCGAGATCATCCGCCAGTGGTCCACCCTGCACCCCGAGTTCGCCTTCCTGCCGCGCAAGTTCAAGATCGCGGTCAGCGGCGCCGTGCAGGACCGCGCCGCCGTGGGCGTGCACGACATCGGCCTGCAGGCCGTCGAGCGCGACGGCAAGCTGGGCTTTCGCGTCTGGGTGGGCGGTGGCATGGGCCGCACGCCCATCGTCGGCAAGCTGATCAACCCCTTCGTCGAATGGCAGGACCTCCTGACCTACATGCAGGCTGCGCTGCGGGTCTACAACCTGCACGGCCGCCGCGACAACAAGTACAAGGCGCGCATCAAGATCCTGGTCAAGGACCTGACGCCCGAGGTGTACGCCCAGCAGGTGGATGAACAGTGGCAGCTCATCAAGGGCGGCCCGGACACCATCACGCAGGAATTCGTCGACACCATCGCCGCCCGCTTCGTCTGGCCGCAGTACGACGCCAGCGCCGCGGACGAACCCGACAACACGGCCGCCCTGGCCGCGGCCGACCCGCGTTTCGCGCGCTGGGTCCGCACCAACGTGCACCCCCACAAGGTCGCCGGCTACGCCGCCGTCACCGTCTCGCTGAAAGCCACCGGCGTGCCGCCGGGCGACATCACCGCCGACCAGATGGACGCGGTGGCGGCCCTGGCCGACGAGTACGGCTTCGGCGAACTGCGCGTGTCGCATGAACAGAACCTGATCCTGGCCGACGTGCGCCGCTCGCGCCTGCACGAACTGTGGGGCAAGCTGGAAGCGCTGAACCTGGCCACGGCCAACGTCGGCCTGCTGACCAACATCATCGCCTGTCCGGGCGGGGATTTCTGCGCGCTGGCCAATGCCGTGTCGATCCCCGTCGCCGAGGCCATCCAGCGTCAGTTCGACAACCTGGACTACCTGTTCGAGATCGGCGAGCTGGACCTGAACATCTCCGGCTGCATCAACTCTTGCGGCCACCACCACGTGGGCCACATCGGCATCCTCGGCGTCGATAAGGCCGGCGAAGAGTGGTATCAGGTCACCATCGGCGGACGCCAGAACGGCGCCGCCAAGCCGTTGCCCGACATTGAATCCACCAAGGGCGGCGGCGCCGCCATCGGCCGCATCATCGGCCCCTCGTTCGCCCGCGACCAGGTGCCCGGCGTGGTCGACCGCCTGATCCAGACCTACCTGGGCCTGCGCGACAGCGAAGAAGAACGCTTCATCGACGTGGTGGACCGCGTCGGCATCGACCCCTTCAAGCAGGACGTCTATTCCGACCCGGCGTTTGCCAAGCCCGCACAGGAGGCCGCTCATGTCTGAGGTCTACGCCCATGACGCGCCCGGCCCGCACCTGATCCGCGATGGCCGGCTGCAGGCCGACACCGCGCGTACCTTCGTGCCCGAACCCGAAGTGGCCGCCGAAGGCCAGGTGCCCAGCGACGAGCCCGGCTGGATCGTGCCGCTGGCCACCTGGAAGGCCTCGCACGCCACGCTGCGGCGCCACCGGCACCCCGTGGCCGTGCTGCTCGAACCGGACGCCGACCTGCGCGACCTGCTCGATGCCGACGGCACGCTCAACCCTGCGGGCATCGCCTTCATCGCGGTGGACTTTCCCGTCTACACCGATGGCCGCGGCTACTCGCTGGCCCAATTGCTGCGCACCCGCTACCACTGGACGGGCGAACTGCGCGCCGTCGGCGACGTGATGATCGACACCATCCACTACCAGGCGCGCGTCGGCTTCGACAGCTTCCTGGTCAAGCCGGGCCACGACCCGCGCAAGGCGCTGGATGCATTCAAGACGTTCACGGTGCACTACCAGAAGACCTACCGCGCCCCGGCGCCGGCCCAGGTCTGATCCCCACGCGTCGACCCGGGTCGCACGCCCGGGGCGCCCGTGCCCCCAGGTTCCCGACGGCCATCAGGCCTGCTCCCCCGGCAGGGTCCCGCGCTGGCGCTTGATCTCGTCTTGCGCCAGCTGCGCGCGGATCAGGTCGGCAATGCTGCGCTGGCGCGGCGCCTGCATGCGGCTGATCAGGCTGGACACGCTGACCGCCAGCCGCGGATAGCCGTTGGCATCGCACAGCGCCACCCCCACGCCCAGCACACCCGGCACCGCGGCATTGCCCACCACCGCCCAGCCGCGGTCGCGGGTGTTTTCGGCCAGGCGCCGCATCTGCGTCACCGTCATGCCGCCATAAGCGCGCAAGGCCTGTTCGTTCTGCAGAATGACTTCGTCGGCTTCACTCGCCGGCAACGCCCCCAGCAGCGCCAGCCCGGCCGCGCCCACGCCCAGCGGCTGCCGATGGCCCACCGTCACGGCCAGCACCTGTACCGGATAGTTGCCCACCTCGCGGTGCAGGCAGAGTGAGTCGCCCCCCGCCCGGCAGATCAGAAAGGCCGAATCGCCGCTGACATCGCTGATCTGCCGCAGCACCGGCCGCAGGCTGCGCACGGCCTGGGCGTGCGGATCGCCGGCCATCAACACGCCCAGTTCCGCCATGCGCCAACGCGGCGCGTCGGCCTCGCGCAGCGCGTAGCCCTCTTCGGCCAGCACATCCAGGTAGCGATACACCGTAGACCGCTGCATGCCCGCCGCCCGCGCGATGTCCGTCACGTGCATGCCCACCGCACCTGCCTGACGCAGCACGCCCAACACCCGCAGCCCGCGCCGCAGCACCCTCGGCCCGTCGCCCTCTGTCTCCGTCTTGTTCATTTTCTGGACACCTTGCGTTGATGACGCGGCTATCAAAGCCCAATATGAAGTCGGGCAGGCAAAGATCTGTCCAAATATTAGACAAACAGGACGGAGACAACCATGAAGATATTCACCAGGCGGCGCACCGCCGCCGCGGCGGCCCTGGCCGGCGCCCTGACGCTGGGCGGCGCCGCCTCTGCCGCCAAGCCCTACCCCGAACGCCCCGTCACGCTGGTGGTCGGCTATGCCGCCGGCGGCGCCACCGACATCGTGGCGCGGCTGGTGGCCAAGGCGCTGACCGAAGAACTCGGCCAGACCATCGTGGTGGAAAACAAGACGGGCGCCAACAGCAACATCGGCGCCGAAATCGTCTCGCGCGCCGCGCCCGACGGTTACACGCTGTATGTCGGGTCCATCGCCAACACCATCAACCGCTCGCTCTACACCCAGCTCAACTACGATTTCGTCAAGGACTTCAAGCCCATCGGCCTGTTGGCGACCATTCCGAACATCCTGGTCGTCAACCCCAAGGTGCCGATCAAGAGCGTGCAGGAATACATTGCCTACGCCAAGAAGAACCCCGGCAAGCTGACCTGCGCCTCGTCGGGCAGCGGCTCGTCCATCCACCTGTCGTGCGAGCTGTTCAAGATGCGCACCGGCACCGACATCCTGCACGTGCCCTATCGCGGCAGCGGCCCGGCCGTGGCCGACCTGCTGGGCGGCCAGGTGGATTCCATGTTCGACAACCTGCCCTCGTCGCTGCCACACGTGCAGGCCGGCAAGCTGCGCGCCATCGGCGTCACTTCGCCAGAGCGCCTGCCGGCCGTACCCGACGTGCCCACGCTGGCCGAATCGGGCCTGCCCGGCTTCGACGTCGAATCCTGGTTCGGCCTGATGGCGCCGGCAGGCACGCCGCAGGCTGTCGTCGACCGCCTGAACCAGGCCATGAACAAGGCGCTGGCCAATCCGGCCTTGCAGGCGTCCTACAAGCAATCCGGCTTCTACGCGCCGCAACCGCCCAACACGCAGGAGACATTCGCCAGGATGATCGCCAGCGAAATCGAAAAATGGGGCGCCGTGGTCAAGAGCGCCGACATCAAAGCCAACTGAGGAGCACAGGGTGTACCCGATCGATTTCTTCTTCCGCGCCGCCGAGCAATACCCGGACCGCGTGGCGCTGGACGCGCCCGAAGGCCAGGTGACGTATGCGCGGCTGGCCGCGGACGTGCGGGCGCTGGCGGCCGCCCTGCAAGACCTGGACCCGGCGCCGCAGACCCGCGTGGCCCTGTGCGCCGGCAATTCCAGCCGCCATATCCTGGCGCTGTTGGCGGTGCTGGCCAGCGGCAAGATCTGGGTGCCGCTGAACTATCGCAGCACCGCGCGCGAAATCGGGCGCATCCTGGACGCTACCGAGCCGTCGATCGTCATCGTCGATGCGGCCGGCGACGCGCTGGTGCCCACCGGCGTGGGCCAGCGCATCAGCCTGGGGGCCGACGCGGCCGGCCTGGCCGTGGATGCCCTGCTGGCGGGCGCCGCCGGCCGCGAGCCGCTGCGCCACGCCTTGCCGCGCGAGGCCACCCAGGCCATCAAGTTCACCGGCGGCACCACCGGCCTGCCCAAGGGCGTGATGCAGCCGTACCACGCCTGGAACGCCGGCATCATCAACCAGATCACCAGCTGGGGGCTGACGCCCGACGACCGCTATGTGGTCGCCGCCCCCGTCACGCACGGCACGGGCACCTACCTGTTGCCGGTGCTGGCCAGCGGCGGCGCGCACGTGCTGCTGGATGCCGCCACGCCCGCCGCCATCACCGCCGCCTTTCGCGAACGCGGCGGCACGTTGAGCTTCATGCCGCCCACCCTGATCTACATGATCATGGCGCAGCCGGGCGTCTCGCGCGCCGACTTTCCCCGGCTGCGCAACCTGATCTATGGCGGCGCGCCCATGCCGCCCGAGAAGATCGAACGCGCCCGCGCGTTCTTCGGCCCCGTGCTGGGCACCACCTATGGCCAGACCGAAGCACCGCAGATCGTCACCGTGCTGCGCCCCGCCGACCTGGACGCTCCCGAGAACCGCGCCTCGGTCGGACGCGTCACCTGGCTGTCGGACGTGGCCATCATGGCGCCCGACGGCGCGCTGTTGCCCCGCGGCGAGATCGGCGAAGTGGTGGTACGCGGCGACCTGGTCATGTCCGGCTACTGGCGCCTGCCCGAGAAAACCGCCGAGACCGTCATCGACGGCTGGCTGCACACCGGCGACACCGGCCTGATCGACCCCCGCGGCTACCTGTTCCTGAAAGACCGGCTGCGCGACGTCATCATCACCGGCGGCTTCAACGTGTACCCGGTGGACGTCGAGAATGCCCTGTCGGCGCACCCGGCGGTGTACGAATGCTCGGTCTTCGGCCTGCCCGACGACAAATGGGGCGAAGCCGTCCACGCCGCCGTGCAATTCCACCCCGGCGCGACGGCCGATGCCGACGCGCTCAAGGCCCACGTGCGCGGCCTGCTCGGCCCGGTGGCCACGCCCAAGCAGTTCCATATCCACGACAGCCTGCCGCGTTCGCCCGTCGGCAAGGTGCTGAAAAACGCCGTGCGCGACGCGGCCCTGAAGGAGACCCCATGAACACGCCCGAAACCCGCCTGTGCGCCCATCACCTGACCGGCATGTCGTACCGCGACGTCGACCTGGTCGAAGACCTGATCGGCAAGAAGAGCTTCACCGAAGTGATGATCATGCAGATCCTGGGGCGCGAAGCGCGGCCGGTGGACATGCGCATCGTCGACGCGGTGCTGGTCACCCTGATGGAACACGGCATGACGCCCAGCGCCATCGCCACGCGGCTGATCTACATGAGCGCCCCCGAAAACCTGCAAGGCGCCGTAGCGTCCGGCCTGATGGCGGTGGGCAGCCAGTTCGTCGGCACCATGGAAAACTGCTCGCGCCTGCTGGACCGCATCCGCCAGGCCGCCGACGGCCCGGCCGAGGCCCAGGCGATTGCGCGTGAATTCCGGCAGAGCCGGCAGGCGTTGCCCGGCTTCGGCCACCACCTGCACAAACCCGACGACCCGCGCTCGATCAAGCTGCTGGCGCTGGCCGAAGCCGAACCCGACCTGCCCGGCGATTCGCTCAAGGCCCTGCGCCAATTGGCGGCGGCCGTGGACGAGGCCTACGGCAAGCACATCACCATCAACGCCACCGGCGCGGTCGCCGCACTGCTGAGCGAAATCGGCGTGCCCACGGCCCTGATGCGCGGCTTTGCCGTCATCTCGCGCGCGGCCGGGCTGGTGTCCCACGTGGCCGAAGAACAGCAAAGCCCGTCCGGCCGCTACATCTGGGAAACCATCGACCACGCCATCCCGTACGTCGGCAAAGGCAAATCACACCAGAACAGCGGAGATGCGTCGTGACGCCCCTGCCCGGCGCCCGCCTGACCGACAAGATCGTGCTGGTGGCGGGCGCCGGCGCGTCGGCTGCCGGCTGGAGCATCGGCAAGGCCAGCTGCGTGACGCTGGCGCGCCAGGGCGCCGCCATCGTCGCGCTGGACGCCAGCCTGGCCGCCGCTGAAGACGCGGCGCACGAGGTCGAGCAGGCCGGCGGCAGCGCCCTGCCCGTGCAGGCCGACGTGGCCGACCCGGACGCCATGCAGGCCGCGGTGGATGCGGCGGTGCGCCGCTACGGCCGCATCGACGCCTTGCAGGCCAATGCCGGCATCGGCCAGGTGGGCGGTCCCGAAGACATCTCGCTGCAGGACTGGAACCGCATCCAGCAGGTCAACGTCACCAGCCTGCTCATCGCCATGCGCCTGCTGGCGCCGTTGATGCGGCAACAAGGCGGCGGGTCCGTCGTGACGGTTTCGTCCGTGGCCGGCATCCGCTACACCGGCTACCCGCACCTGGCCTACAGCGTCAGCAAGGCCGCCGTGATCCATTTCGCGCGCATGGCAGCGCAGCAGTACGCCGCCGACGGCATCCGCGTGAACACGGTGATTCCGGGCTTGATCGATACCCCGCGGGTGGCCAGGAACGTGGCGCGCATGTTCGATGCCGACGACCTGCAAGCCGCCCGCGCCGCGCGCGACCGGCAGGTGCCGATGGGCCGCATGGGCACGCCTTGGGAAGTGGCGAACGCGGTGGCGTTCCTGATGTCGGACGAAGCGTCCTACATCACCGGCACGGAATTGCTGGTGGATGGGGGGCTGACGGGCAAGTACGCGTAGGGCCTCGGGCCCCACGGCCGGGCTGACGGGGGTGGCCCGCAACCTGCGGCCGCTGCCGTGCTGCCTGCGCTACGGCAGCGCGGGAAAGCGGGCGGCGATCGCGTCGCCGGTGAACTGCGCCACCCACCCGGCCGGATCGTTGAACAGCCGGATACAGGTAAAGGCCGGCGCCGATCCCATGTCGAACCAGTGCGGCAAACCCGCCGGCACTGAAATCAGGTCGTCTTTCTCGCACAGCACCGCATACACGCGGCCTGCCGCATGCAAGGTGAACAAACCGCTGCCCGCCACGAAGAAGCGCACCTCGTCGTCGGCATGCGTGTGCTCGGCCAGGAACTTGCGGCGCAGCGCCTCGCGATCGGGATGCGACGGATCCAGACTCACCACATCGACGCTGCGGTAGCCGCGCTCGGCCACCAGCCGGTCGATCTCGGGACGATACGCCGCCAGCACCTCGGCCTGCGGCGCGCCCGCCGCGAGCGGCACCCGCGCCTGCCAGCGTTCGAACGTCACGCCGATGGCGGCCAGCTCGCGCCGGATCTCGCCGGCATCATCGATGCGGCGGCCGGCGGCGGGATCGTGCTGTGGGTAGATCGTCAGCGTCGACATCGGCAGCGGGCTTACCAGGACGTGCTGTAGGCGCCCGGGAACTGCTTGGCCACGAACGCCTTCACTTCATCGGACTGGTAAGCCTTGATGAAGCGTGCGATGCGCGGGTCGTTCTTGTTGTCTTCACGGGCGGCGATCACCACGGCGGCGAACGGCGCATCCTTGCTTTCCAGCGCCAACGCGTCCTTGGCGGGCGACAGGCCGGCCGGAATCGCATAGGCCGAATTCACGGCGGCGGCATCCACGTCCGCCAGCGAGTGCGGCAGCTGTGCCGCTTCGATCTCGACGAACTTCAGGTTCTTGGGGTTCTCGACCACATCGAACAGCGACGCCGTCACCGTCACGCCGTCTTTCAGCTTGATCAGCTTGGCGGCCTGCAGCACCAGCAGCGCGCGGGCGCCGTTGGTCGGGTCATTGGGAATCGCCACCTTGGCGCCCGGCTTCAGGTCGTCCAGCGACTTCACGCGCTTGGAATAGATGCCCATCTGCTGCACCACCGCGGTGGCCACCGGCACCAGCTTGTAGCCGCGCGCCTTGTTCTGCGATTCCAGGAATGGCTTGTGCTGGTAGATGTTCAGGTCCAGCTCCTTGGCGTCCAGCGCGGCGTTGGGCTGGATGAAATCGCTGAACTCCACCAGCTTGACCTTCAGGCCCTGCCTGGCGGCCACCTGCTGCACCACTTCGCCGATCTGGGCGTGCGGGCCGACGGTCACGCCGACCTTCAGTTCGGCGTCCTGCGCCAGGGCCGGCGTGGCGGCGGCGAATCCGATAAGGGTGGCAAAGGCGGCCAGGGTGTGGCGTAGGCGCATGGCGAATCTCGACGAGGCAAACGGGTAAAGGAAGCCCCGGATTCTAGTGACCGCGCTTCAAAACCGGAAGCGATGAATTTTCATATTGATATGCAAAAACGCATATAAGACGCCCCGCCATGACAAGCGCGCGTCGGCGCGACACAATAGCGGCTGGCTTTCATCACCCACCCGCTACGCCCATGTCCACCCCTACCGACCTCCACCCGCACGCGCGCGCCCTGCTGGCTGATCACTACGCCGCGGTGGATGCCGACCTGCCCGCCCTGCTCGACCTGCTGTTCGCCCGCAGCGCCGGCGAAGACTGGCACAAGGCCGGCACGTTCAAGCACCACCTCCTGGGCGTGTATCGCACGCTCACGCTCTGGAACCAGCCACGCGAAGTCCGCCTGCTGGGCTTGTTCCACAGTGTCTACGGCAACGAATACGTCGACCTGACGCTATTCGATCGCGAGCGCGAACGCAGCACGCTGCGCGACGTGCTGGGCGACGAAGCCGAAGCCTGGGTCAGCCTGTTCTGCGCCATGCCGCGCACCAAATTCGTCCAGGCCGTGCTGCAGGGCCAAGGGGCAGGCCCCGAAGGCCTGACGCTCGAAGGCACCGACGGTCAGGTCTTCACCTTCACGCCGCGCCAGGTCGCCGCCTTCATCGTGGTGTCCGCCGCCGACATCGGCGAGCAATGGCACAGCTGGCAAGACGAGATCTTCGCCGGCTATCCCCAGCAGCAGCGCCGCGACCTGAAAACGCATTGGGCCGCTTCGCTCTGGCCCGGCCCGCTCAAGCCGCCGTCGAACATCCTGTCGATGCTGTCGCACCTGCTGGCGCCGCTGGCCACGCTGCCGGCCGATACCGGCATCCCCGTACCGCCGGCCTTCGATCACTGCCGCGCCACGCTCACCCCGCGCGACGAAGCCGCGGCCAGCGCCCTGTACTGGCAGGTCATCACGCGCATGCAGCCCCTGACCGAAATGGACAGCGCCCGCCACATGCTGGAAGCCGCGGTCGAACACAATCCGTGGGTGGGCGAGCCGCGCCTGTTGCTGGCCCAGCTGGCGCTCACGGCGGGCGACTTCGACGCGGCCGAGTGCCACGCCGCAGCCGGCCTTGTCGCGCTGCAAGCCTGGGGCACCGCCTGGGACAAGCGCATCGAATGGGCCGGCTGGATGGCCTGGGCGCGCATCGAATTGCAGAATGCGCGCGCTCGCCGCTGGCCCGAGAACCTGGCCGCCCTGAACGGGCTGGGCCTGGTGGAATAAGCGCGGCCGCACGCCATGCCTGCACCATGAAAAACACCCCGACGGCTGGACTCGCGTCCAACGCTCGGGGTGGGATTCAGATCGGTCGGGTCCGCGTGGCCGCGTCAACACGACGGCCCGTGGCGGAAGGCTTACTTCGTGCCTTCCCAGTGCGGGCCGGGCACGTGGATATCGAACAGTTCCAGCACGCGGGCCACGGTGTGGTCCACCATTTCCTCGATGCTGGCAGGCCGGTGATAAAACGCCGGCAACGGCGGAAACACGATGCCGCCCATTTCGGTCACGGCCGTCATGTTGCGCAGGTGCGCCAGGTTGAAGGGCGTTTCGCGCACCATCATCACCAGGCGCCGGCGTTCTTTCAACGTCACGTCGGCCGCGCGGGTGATGAGGTTGTCCGACAGGCCATGCGCCACCGCCGCCAGCGTACGCATCGAACACGGCACGATGACCATGCCCGCCGTCTGGAACGCCCCGCTGGCCAGCGTGGCGCCCACGTCGCGCACGCTGTGCACGTGGTCGGCCAGCGCGTAGACATCATGGCGGCTCACATCGAGCTCGTGCTTGATGTTCAGCACGCCCGAGGCCGATACCACCAGGTGCGTCTCGACATCGTCCACGCCGCGCAGCGCCTGCAGCATGCGCACCGCGTACAAGGACCCCGTGGCCCCCGTGATGCCGATCACCAGACGCCGCACGGGATCAGGCCGTGGCGCCGGATTGCTCCAGCAGGGTCTTCAGTTCGCCGGACTCGTTCATCTCGTTCATGATGTCCGAGCCGCCGATGAATTCGCCCGCCACGTACAGCTGCGGAATCGTGGGCCAGTTGGAGAATTCCTTGATGCCCTGGCGGACTTCGTCGTCCTCCAGCACATTCACGGTCACCAGCTTCTTCACGCCACAGCCCTTGAGGATCTGGATGGCCTTGCCGGAAAAGCCGCATTGCGGGAACTGGGCGGTGCCCTTCATGAACAGCACGACGGGGTGCTGGGTCACGGTTTCGCGGATGAATTCTTGAACGTCGCTCATGGTGGTCTCTTGGACAGGCATAACGGAATACGCCAATTATAGGTACAGGCGGGAAAACCGCCCGGATTCCCCGGGGCGGGGCCGGGAAATGCGACGGGAGGCGGTTACAAATCGGGCTGCCAACGCCCCGTTGGCACTCGGGCTCGCGTTAGCAGCGCCCCGGCCAGCGGCCGCCGGAAATGCGTTCGATGCCGGCCAGGTCCTGGCGGCTGTGCACGTCGGCAAAGCCTGCGTCGGCCAGCAGCGTGCGCACGGCCTCGGCCTGGTCCCAGCCGTGTTCCATCCAGAGCGCCCCGCCCGCCTTCAGGTGGCGAGGGGCGCCCGCCACGATGCGGCGCAGGTCTTCCAGGCCGTCAGCACCATCCGTCAGCGCCCCGCGCGGCTCGAAGCGCACGTCGCCCTGCGCCAGGTGCGGATCGTCGCTGGCCACGTAAGGTGGATTCGACACGATCAGGTCGAACCCCTCGCCCGCCGGCACCGCGTCGTACCAGCTGCCTTCCACGAAACGCAGCGACGCCGTCAGGTCCCAGGCATTGGCCGCCGCCACCGCCAATGCCTTGGCGCTGACGTCGCTGGCCATCACGCGGGCATCGCGCCGGGCCAGCGCGATCGAGATCGCGATGGCGCCGCTGCCCGTGCCCAGGTCCAGCACCGCGGGCGCGGCCTGCCCGGCCACGCATTCCAGCGCGGTTTCCACCAACACCTCGGTGTCGGGACGCGGAATCAGCACGTCGGGCGTCACCCGAAACATATGCCCCATGAACTCACGCTGGCCCACCAGATAGGCCATCGGCTCGCCCGCCAGGCGGCGCTGCACCAGGGCCTCGTAGGCCGCAGCCGTGGCCGGTTCGAGCGGATCGGTGTCATGCGCCAGCAGCCAGGCGCGCGGCTTGGCCAGCACGTGTTCCAGCAGCATGCGCACTTCCAGGCGCGGCAGGCGCGCATCCTGCAGCAGGCTCTTGATCTGGGCGGTCATGGGGCGCGATGCGTCAGAGGTCGTCACCCAGCGCCGCCAGCTGCTCGGCCTGGTGCTCGGCGATCAGCGCGCCGGTCAGTTCTTCGAGGTCGCCTTCCATGATCTGCTGCAGCTTGTACAGCGTCAGGTTGATGCGGTGGTCCGTCACGCGGCCCTGCGGGAAGTTGTAGGTACGAATGCGCTCGGACCGGTCGCCCGAGCCGATCAGGCTCTTGCGCTCGGCGGCTTCCTTGCTCTGGCGCTCGCGGGTTTCCTTGTCTTTCAGGCGCGCGGCCAGCACCTGCATGGCCTTGTCCTTGTTGCGGTGCTGGGAGCGGTCGTCCTGGCATTCCACCACCAGGCCGGTCGGCAAGTGCGTGATGCGCACGGCCGAATCGGTCTTGTTGATGTGCTGCCCGCCCGCGCCGCTGGCGCGGAACGTGTCGATGCGCAGGTCGCTGGCGTTGATGACGATTTCCGACGCCTCGTCGGCTTCCGCCATGATCGCCACCGTGCAGGCCGACGTATGGATGCGGCCCTGCGCCTCGGTCGCGGGCACGCGCTGCACCCGGTGCGCGCCCGATTCGAACTTCAGGCGGCCATAGGCGCCGTCGCCATTGATGCGCGCGATCACTTCCTTGTAGCCGCCCAGTTCCGACGCGCTTTCGGACATCAGCTCGACCTTCCAGCCGCGTTGTTCCGCATAGCGCGTGTACATGCGCAGCAGATCGCCCGAGAACAGCGCGCTTTCGTCGCCGCCCGTGCCCGCGCGGATTTCCAGGAACACGCTGCGGCCATCGTTGGGGTCGCGGGGCAGCAGCAACAGCTGCAACGCCGCCTCCAGCGATTCCAGCTTGACCCGGCCGGTCTTGATCTCGTCCTCGGCCATCGACTTCAGCTCGGGGTCCGACAGCATTTCCTGGGCGGCCGCCAGGTCTTCCTCGCCGCGCACGAAGGCCGTGAAGGCCTCGACCACGGGCTCAAGCTCGGCGCGTTCGCGCGACAGCTTGCGAAAGCGATCCATGTCGGACGCGGTTTCCGGTTCGGCGAGCAACGCGTCCACCTCGATGAGGCGGTGGCACAGGTGCTCCAGCCGGCTGCGCATGGAAGATTTCATGATGGGAATTCTGCAAAGGAAAAACGACGATAGCGGGCGCCCACAAGACGAACGCCCGCCAGGAGGCGGGGCGTGGGACAGCGCCGCTAACGGCGCGAGTCGCGGCCGGGGAAAAGGCGCGGCATCCAGGCAAGCAGTTGCTTGCGGTCGTCGCCTTCGCTGCGGTTCAGCGCCGCCAGCGGGCCGTGCAGATACTTCTGGGTCAGGCCATGGGCCAGCTGTTCGAGCACGGCCTCGGGCGATTCGCCGCGCGCCAGGAGGCGCCGGGCGCGTTCGAGTTCGGCGGCCTGCACGTCTTCGGCGGCCTGGTGCAGGTCGCGAATGACGGGCACCACTTCACGCGATTGCATCCAGTGCATGAAGCCCTGGACGCGGGTTTCGATGATGGCCTCGGCCTGCACCACCGCGGCGCGGCGGGCATCGGTGCCGGTCTGCACCAGGCGGCCCAGGTCATCGACGGAATACAGGTAGACGTCGTCCAGGCGGCCGACTTCGGGTTCGATGTCGCGCGGCACGGCCAGGTCGATCATGACCATCGGGCGGTGGCGGCGCAGGCGCGTAGCCCGTTCCACCATCCCCAGCCCGAGGATGGGCAGGGAGCTTGCCGTACAGGAGACGATCACGTCGAATTCGGACAGCCGGTCGGTCAGGTCCGACAGCTTCATGGTGCTGGCCGAAAAGCGGTTGGCCAGCAGTTCGGCGCGTTCGGCCGTACGGTTGGCCACCACCATGCTGCGCGGACGTTGCGCGGCAAAGTGCGTGGCGCACAGTTCGATCATTTCGCCCGCGCCGATGAACAGCGTGCGGGCCTGGTCCAGGTTGCCGAACACGCGTTCGGCCAGGCGCACCGCGGCGGCGGCCATGGACACCGACTGCGCGCCGATGGCGGTCTGCGACCGCACTTCCTTGGCGACCGAGAAGGTGCGCTGGAACATCTGGTGCAGCAACGTGCCCAGCGCACCGGCCTCGCCGGCCGCGCGCACGGCGTCTTTCATCTGCCCGACGATCTGGGTTTCGCCCAGCACCATGGAATCGAGCCCGCTGGCCACGCGGAAGGCGTGACGCACGGCGTCGTCTTGATGGTGGCGATACAGATGGGGGCGCAGCGTGCCGGCGTCCAGGCGGTTGTGCTCGGCCAGCCACGCAGGCAACTGGTCGGCCACGTGGCCGTCGGCAGCGCAATAGATTTCGGTGCGGTTGCAAGTCGACAGGATGGCCGCTTCCCGCACCGATCCGCCAAACGCAGAACGCAGGCCTTCGAGCGCCGGCTTGACCAGATCAACGGGCATGGACACGCGTTCGCGAACCGAAACCGGCGCGGACGTGTGATTCAGACCGAAGGCTAGAACAGCTACCGACATGTAAAGGACGAGGCCGTAAGTAATAAGAGCGGTGGTCCCTGCGGGTCATGCGGTACAGCACGCATGTAACAGCAGACCGCTAATGATTATACCCCTGCGGGTTATCCCCAGACCAACCGGCGCCCCGGCCGCGACCCTGGGTCGCACCCAAGCGTGCCTTTCGCCCAACAGTCGGGCGGGCGTTCAGTCGCCATCCGGCGCCGATCCCGCAACCCTCCGCGGTCCACCTGCGCCGCCCAATCGCCGCCCCTCACGACCGATGCGAAAAATATTTGAAGTTTTTTCGCGCCGACTGGCACAAGTCCAAAAAATTGTGTATAGTTGCGGACTTCGTTGGCCTGGTAGCTCAGTCGGTAGAGCAGAGGATTGAAAATCCTTGTGTCGGTGGTTCGATTCCGCCCCAGGCCACCAGAATTAAAAAGCCCGGCTCCAAGGAGCCGGGCTTTTGCATTTCCGGGCCAAGGTTTCATACAGATGTTTCATACAGATCGCAGAGCCTCCCCAACGAGGCCACGTCATAGCGCGACTTGGCCCGTCTGCTCCAAGGCCCTTAACCGCCGCACCGTCTTTCCCAGTCCGTCGCGCTCCAGACGAATCAATAACGCTTCGGGATCAGGCTGCGAACTCAAATCCAGTCGGAATGAGCGAAACGCTCGTGCGACGTCCGTCGACTGTACCGAAGTCAATCCGTCCAGGAAGTCGTCCGGCCTCATCAACACAATGCCCAGGCCGGCTAGAGCGTCTTTCTTAAAATCTTTGATATTGCGTGTGACCAACGCAATCGGCAACGCGTTGGGATAGGCACGCGCTGCGATCAAGTAATGCGCGCAAGCCGCAACGTGGATGTCCTTCGCCGACCGGACCGCCGAGGCGACCGCCTCGAAAGCGGAATGCACGTCAGCCACTGATACCTGTGCATTGGGCAAGGCATCACACATGCGCGCCCCATGGGCTTTGGCGTCGTCCAGCGTGTTCTTACGACCTGAATCCACCAAGGCCCGACTGACTTCGTCAAGGATAAGGGGCGACCAATGGAGCTTGATCAGGCCTTGGTAATCGAGAAAGATCAGCAGCCCGCGCGTCGTGGCTTGAAACAGCGCATCGGCATCAGCCACGACGGGAATGGTCAAGACGAAAAGATTTCCTCGTCCAGATCCTTGCCAAGACGCTTGAGCGATTTGGCCTGCCGAGCCCGCTCGACAGCCTGCCAATGGAGCACGGCGCTGCGCAAGACGCGGCGCTGGTTCCCGACCTTGTGATGCAGCATCACGTCACCCGCGTCGATCAGCTTGGCCATGTAGGGCCTGCTGACGCCTGCGAGCCGCGCCGCCTGCTCGGTGGTGAGCAGCGCGTCGTCTTGCCCGCCCTCTACCTGCCGAGCTGCCGGCTTGTGGCTTGCCGTTCGCAACTGCACGATCGCACGGCCCAACAATTCAATCAGGTCGCGGGTGATGGCCTCGTCAGCCGCCTTGCTGAGTTTGACGTGGCGACGCACAACGGAGACGACCGGCTGCACATCGAACGAAAGCTCGAACATCGGCATCGCGTGGGCGTGCGCCTCGAAGCCCCCGGCCGAACGCCTGGGGGACGAGGAAGGGCTACGCGTGCCTGAAGAGGCGGATATCTGCTTGCGAGTCATGCTTTGAATCGTAGCATGCTCTCGAAATACTCGAAATATTCGAAAATTTACCGGCGGCGAGAGCATCATGACTTTCAAGAGCCCGGCAACGCCACGCCCATCGCTGCGAACAAACCCCCACACACCTTGTTGAAACGCCGGCCACAGCGTTCAAGCCACGGACGCACGCGGTGTGCCAGGCGAGCCAGGACGTACTCGACCACGAATTCGATCACCGCGAAGGTCGCGGCCATGATCACGAATTGCGCAAACAGGCTGCGCGCCGGGTCGATGAACTGCGGCAGGAAGGCGCCATAGAACAGCAAGGCCTTGGGGTTGGAGATGGCCGACAGGAAACCCTGGCTGAACATGCGCGTGCCGCGCAGGCGAGGCATGTCGGGCGCCGGGCGCAGTTGCACCGCCGGCGCGCGCCACAATTGGATGCCCAGCCAGATCAGGTAGGCGCCGCCGGCCCACTTCAGCACCGTGAGCGCCGGCCCCCAGGCCTTGAGCAGCGCGCTGATACCAAGCATCGACAAGGCGATGAGCAGGATGAAGCCGACCGCGCCGCCGGCAATGGTGCACAGGGCCTTGCGATGGCCATGCAGGGCGCCATGGGTCAGCGCAAGCAGGGTGTTGGGGCCGGGCGTGACGGACAGGCCGGTGACGGCAACCAGGTAGATGAGCCAGCTATGCAGGGCCATGGCGCGAGAGGCAAGAGAAATGGAAGCGGCCAGTCTAGCGCTGCCCCGGCAGGCCGGCAATGACGTAGCGACCGCAATGCCTGCCACCCCTCACACCGACCTGTGCCCCCTACCCCGCGTACGTATAAGCCGTCTTCACCGTGGTGTAGAACTCCGCCGCGTACCGACCTTGCTCTCGTGCCCCATACGACGAATCCTTGCGGCCGCCGAAAGGCGCGTGATGGTCCACCCCCGCTGTCGCCAGGTTCACCATGACCATGCCGGCTTCGGCGTGGCGCTTGAAATGCGTCACGTGCTTGAGGCTGGTGCTGCAGATGCCCGCAGACAGGCCGAAAGGCGTGTCGTTGCTGAGCGCCAGCGCCTCGTCGTAGTCACGCACGCGCGTCACGGTGGCGACGGGTCCGAAGATCTCCTCGCGCGCAATCCGCATGCCCGCCGTCACGCCGGTGAACAGCGCCGGACTGAGGTAGTGGCCCCGGGTGTCGCGCGTCAATACCTCGCCGCCGCAGACCAGCTCGGCCCCTTCGCGGCCGCCGATGGCGATGTACTCCAGGTCTTGCGCCAGCTGGCGCTCGTCCACCACCGGGCCGATGTCGGTGCCGGCCTTGAGCGCATGGTCGACCTTGAGCTGCGCCAGGCGTGCCTTGACCGCGGCAACGAACGCATCATGGATGCCGTCGGTGACGATCAGACGCGACGACGCGGTGCAGCGCTGGCCGGTCGAAAAGAACGCGCCATTGACGGCGCATTCGGCGGCAGTGGCCAGGTCGGCGTCATCCAGCACCACCAGCGGGTTCTTGCCGCCCATTTCCAGCTGGAACTTCTTCATATGCGGGCCGCCCACGCAGCCGGCGGCCACCTTGCGGCCGGTGTCGACCGAGCCGGTGAAGGAGATGGCGCGCAGCTTTGGGCTGTCGATCAGCGCCTGGCCGATGCGCGAACCGGGCCCCATGACCAGGTTGAACACGCCGGCCGGAACGCCGGCCTGGACAATGATCTCGGCCAGCGCATACGCCGATCCGGGCACCAGGTCGGCGGGCTTGAAGACCACGGTGTTGCCGTACGCCAGGGCGGGCGCGATTTTCCAGGCGGGAATGGCCAGCGGAAAATTCCATGGCGCGATGATGCCGATCGGCCCCAGTGGTTCGCGCGTGACGTCGACGTCCACACCGGGACGCGTCTGCGGCAGCTTCTCGCCAGCCAGGCGCAGCGCTTCGCCGGCAAAGAACAGGAATATCTGGCCCGCGCGGCCGGCCTCTCCAATAGCCTCGGGCAGGGTCTTGCCTTCTTCACGCGCCAGCAGGCGACCCAGTTCTTCCTTGCGCGCCAGGATCTGGTCGCCGATGCGCTTGAGGAGGTCGTGGCGCTGCTGGCCGGTCGTGCGCGACCAGGCCGAAAAGGCCGCGTCGGCCGCATCGATGGCCAGCGCGGCCTGGACCTCGGAGGCCCGGGCATACTCACCGATGACATCGTCCAGGTCGGACGGGTTGCGGTTCACGGCGTATTCGTCGGCGGCGGTCCACTCGCCGGCGATGTAATTGGGGTAGCGGTTCATCATCAGGCTCCAGGAAAGGGGCGCCGATCGCGGCGCCCCGACGTTCAGGTATCGGAAAAAGCGGCTCAGTCGTCCAGTTCCTGCCCACTGCGGTCGCGTGTCAGACCGACGGCGATCAAAGACACCACGCCGCAGCCGATCAGGAACACGCCCACCGGCACATAGCTGCCGCCGTAATGCGCCACCAGCGCGGTGGCGATCAGCGGCATCGGCCCGCCCACCAGCGCGGCGCCGATCTGGTAACCCAGCGACATGCCGGTGTAGCGCACCGCGGCGGGAAAGGCCTCGGCCAGCAGCGTGCCGATCATGGCGCCGTACGACGACCAGATCAGCGTGAAGCCCACGCCGATGGCCAGGATGGCGGCAGCAACGGAGTGCTGGTTCAGCAGCCAGAAGTACGGCATGACCCAGACAATGAACGCGACCGTGCCGAACATGAACACCTTGCGCCGTCCGATGCGGTCGGACAGCCGGCCAAAGAACAGCATCACCGGAAATGCCAGCAAGGCACAGACCAGCACGATGTTGAGCACCTGCGCCTGCGGATAGCCCAGGCCGATCATGTAGGCGACCGAGAAGGTGGCATACAGGAAGAACGTGGACGTTTCGATGACCTTGGCGCCCACCGCGATCAGCACTTCGCGCCAGTGATAGCGCAGCGTCTGCGCCAGCGGCACCTTGGCTGCGGCGTGCGTAGCCAGGATCTTCTTGAACGAGGGGGTTTCATCGACGCGGTTGCGCAGCCACATGCCCAGCACGACCAGCACGATCGAGGCCACGAACGGAATGCGCCACCCATAGGCCAGGAAGGCCTCCTGCGGCATCGACGACGCCAGCGCCGACGTGATGATGTTGCCCAGCGCCAGGCCCAGCACCGCGCCCGTCTGCGGCACGGCGCCGTACAGGCCGCGCTTCTCTCGCGGCGAATACTCCACCGCCAGCAGCACGCCGCCGCCCCACTCGCCGCCCAGCGCCAGGCCCTGCATCAGGCGCAGCACCGTCAGCAGCACCGGCGCCCAGACGCCGATCTGGTCGTAAGTAGGCAAGAGGCCCATGAACACCGTCGACAGACCCATCATCGACAGCGTGACGGCCAGCGTCTTCTTGCGGCCGATGCGGTCGCCGATGTGCGAAAAGATGATGCCGCCCAGCGGCCGCACCAGGAAGGCCAGCGCAAACGAAGCCAGCGCCAGCAGCTGGCTGGTCAGCGCATCGGTGGTGGGAAAGAACAGCTTGGCGAACACGATGGACGACATCGTGCCGTACAGAAAATAGTCGTACCACTCGATGGTGCTGCCCACTGCGCTGCCGAACAGCGCGCGGCGTCGGTCCTGGTCGGTGATCTGCCGTTCCTTGGGCAGATAGCCCGCGACTGCGTCGAGATTGCTCATGTCTCCTCCAATTGAATTCTGTTTTTTTATGGGCCCGCGGCGCGGGCCTGGCGCTACATCGATTCGGCCAGCATGCGCAGGTAGTCGTCGGCGCTGGCGTCGCGCGGATTGGTGCGGTGGCTGTGGTCAGCCAGCGCGCCGGCCACGATGCGGGGGAACAGGTCTTCGGTCACGCCCAGCGCGGCCAGTCCCTGGGGCAAGCCCAGCGCGCGCGACTTGTCCTGGAGCGCCTGTTCCAGCGCGTCGCCGCCGGCCAGGTCCATGGCCTGCGCCAGGCGCGCCATCTTGTCGTCGGCGATCACGCTGGCGGCTGTGCGGTTCAAGCGCAGCACGGCCGGCAGGAAGATCGCGTTCAGCGTGCCGTGGTGCAACCGCGGGTTGATGCCGCCCAGCGAGTGGCTCAGGCTATGCACGCAGCCCAACCCTTTCTGAAAGGCCAGCGCGCCTTGCAGCGATGCACTCATCATGTTGATGCGCGCCTCGACATTGCCGGGTTCGCGGGTGGCGGTCTCGATATGGCGCCAGGCCCGGCGCAGACCGTCCAGCGCGATGCCCTCGGCCGGCGGATTGAAGGCCGGCGACAAAAAGGTTTCGATGCAGTGCGCGATGGCGTCCATGCCGGTCGCAGCGGTCAACCCGGCGGGCAGGCCGAACGTCAGTTCCGGGTCGCAGATCGCGGCGCGCGGTACGACATAAGGCGACAGGATGCCGACTTTGCGGCCGTCGTCCAGGATCAGGATCGCGCCCCGGCCGACTTCGCTGCCGGTGCCGGCGGTGGTCGGCACGGCGATCACCGGCGCGGTCGCCGCAGTGATGTTCTGCAGGCCGCCCTCGATCAGCGCGAAGCTGCGCAGCGGCCCCGGATGGCGCGCACAGACCGCCGTGCCCTTGGCCAGGTCGATGGGGGAGCCGCCCCCCACGGCGATGATGCCGTCGCAATCGCCCGCCGCGAAGGCGGCCACGCTGTCACGCACCGCCGCCTCGTTGGGGTTGGATGGCGTGCCGTCGTACACCGGCGCATCCGGCTGGCCCAGTGCGGCCAGCACCTTGTCGACGATGCCGCTGGCGCGCACGCCGCGGTCGGTCACGATCAACGGCCGGCGGATACCCACCCGGGCGCATTCTTCCCGCAACGTGGACAACACGCCCGGCCCGAACTGGATCTGCGTGACATAAGCGATGAGCGACATGCTTTCCCCTCGTGGTTCATAACAACGCCTCATACCAAGGCAACGAGGAAAATTTTACGTAGCGCAAAGAACACGAGATACTGACAATATTCCATAGCGCTATAACTTTTACTCAAGTCAAATGGTCCCCACGCTGAACTCCGTCATGTCCCGGCTGCACGCCAAGCAACTGCGCCTGCTGGTCGCGCTTGAAGAACAAGGGTCCCTCCTGGGCGCGGCCGAAAAAGTCGGCCTGACGCAGCCCGGCGCCAGCAAGGCGTTGAAGGAACTGGAGACCACGTTCGGCGCGGAACTGTTCACCCGCACCAATCGCGGACTGATGCCGACCGCGGCCGGACGCAGCGCGGCGCGTTGCGCCCGCCTCATCCAGGCCGACCTGGAACACCTGCGGTTTGAACTGAATGCCATCGCCCGCGGCGTCGGCGGACGCCTGCTGGTGGGCAGCATCATGGGCGCCGTGCCGCTGCTGATGGACGCGGTGTCGGCGCTGCTGGCCGCGCAGCCGGACATGTCGGTGGAAGTGGTGGAAGACACCAGCGAAACCCTGCTGGCCATGATCGACAGCGGCCGCCTGGATGCCGCCTTGTGCCGCACCACCGTCAGCGGCACGCCGCAGCTCTATCAGTCGCTCCATGTGAAAGAAGAGTCGCTGGCCGTGATCGCCAACGTGGCGCACCCGTTACTGGGCGCGGCGCCGCTGTCGCTGGCCGACCTGGCCGACAGCCGCTGGGTGGTGTATCGCGCCAACATGCCCATGCGGCGCCTGCTGGAACGCGAATTCCACGAGGCCGGCCTGCCATTTCCGCTGCACCTGGTCGAAACCACATCGGTGCTGGCCACGTTGTCGCTCCTGCACCGCAACGCCACGTTCGTGGCCCTGGTGTCGGTGGACGTAGCCAACTATTGCGCCAGCCACGGCATGGTGGGCGTGCTGCCGCTACCCTTGCGCTCGCGCAGCGAACCTTATGAGCTGGTGTTTCGCAAGGGCGCGCCCCGCACCCCGGCCATGGAAGCGCTGGCGCAGGAACTGGGGGCCCGCGAAGCGGCGTGAACGTCCGCAGCCTGGCGACATGGACGGCTGCGCTCTTTGAGCGCCGGCGTCAGGCTGCGGGGACAACGCGCACCGCCGGACGACCCGTTACGCGTCCGACTGCCCCACCGGCACCGTCAGGCCGTACTTCACCCGGTTCATCACCACCAACGTGGAAAACCGCTTCACGTTGGGATTGCCCCAGAAGTGGCGCTGGGCGAAGGCGTCGTATTCGGCCATGTCGCGCACGGTGATGTTGACCACGAAATCGACTTCGCCGGTCACCGACAGGCACTGCATGATCTCGGGGGCGTTCTGCATGGCCCGCTTGAAGTGGTCGAGCTTGTCCGCGCGCTCGCTTTCCAGGGACACCAGCACCACCATCATGATGCCCCGCCCCACCGCGGCCGGATCCACCACCGACACATCGCCCAGCACCGCGCCCGACTCACGCAGCCGCTTCATGCGGCGCAGGCACGATACCGGCGACAGGTTCACGCGTTCGGCCACTTCCTGGCTGGTGCGCTGGTTGTCTTCCTGCAGGCTCTGCAGGATCTGAAGGTCGAAATCGTCTAGTTCCATGAGGGGTCTCGAACGGCGGCAGTCCAGGCGGGGCGGGCCTGTGGAAGGATTCTAATCGGGCGCCCCCCTGACCTGCCCCCAAATTTGACGGGAAACTTCATTTCCGACCCGCCGACTGCAGGAAATAATCAGCCGGCTTGCTTACACTGGGAACCCTCTGGTCGACCTCGCGGCCAGGCGCAGCCCGATTCCCATGCCGTCACTCCAGCTTTTCCTGCTTTTCCTGGCCGCCGACGCGGCGCTCAAACTCACCCCGGGGCCGGACATGGCACTGACGCTGTCGCGAGGCATGACCCAGGGCTTCCGGCCCGCCTTCCACAGCGTGCTGGGCAATGTAGCCGCCGGGTTCATCCAGGTGCCGGCCGTGGTGCTGGGGCTGGCCTCGGTGCTGCAAGCGTTTCCCACGCTGTTCCTGGCCATCAAGGCGGCGGGCGGGCTGTACCTGGGCTACCTGGGCATCAAGGCCATGCTGCGCTGCGCCCGCGACGCCGACGTGTCGCTCACCGCGCGCCCTGGCGACGCCCGCGATGCGTTCTGGCAAGGCTTCATGACCAATCTGCTGAACCCGAAGGTACTGCTCTTCATGATCGCCTTCCTGCCGCAGTTCACCACGCCGGACAACGGACCCGTCTGGATCCAGATGCTGGTCCTGGGCGTGACGATGAAGGCGCTGAGCCTGCCGTATGGCAGTTGCTTTGCCTACGGTGCGTCGCGCATCCGCGGCTGGGTGGGACGCAACCCGTGGTTCCTGCGCATGCAGCAGGGCCTGCTGGGCGCCATCATGCTGGGCCTGGCACTGTATGTGCTCCACTCCACCGCCGTGACGTTGAATCCCTGATGTCGATCTTCCGCCCCTTTCCTGACGCAGCACCATGACCGCCGCCACGATCAACCCCGGACACAACGCGTCCGCTTCCACCCTGATGCCGACGCTGTCGCTGATCGCTGCGATGGCGTCGCTGTGCGTGGGCACCTCGTTCGCCAAGTCGCTGTTTCCCGAGGTGGGCGCGCAAGGCACCACCGCGTACCGCATCGTCATCGGCGCCATCATCCTGCTGGCGTTCTGGCGCCCCTGGCGGTTTCCGCTGACGCGCGTCAATGCCGCCAAGATCGCCCTGTACGGCGTGACGCTGGCATGCATGAACCTGCTGTTCTACCTGGCGCTGCGGACCCTGCCCCTGGGCGTGGCCATCGCCATCGAATTCACCGGGCCGCTGACGCTGGCCGTCGTGCTGTCGCGCCGCGCCATCGACTTCGTCTGGATTGCCTGCGCGCTGGCCGGGCTGGTGCTGCTGATTCCCACCGGCCAATCCGTGCACGACCTGGACCCGGCCGGCATCGGCTTCGCGCTGGCCGCCGCCGTCTGCTGGGCGCTGTACATCATCTTCGGCAAGATGGCGGGCAATGTGCACGGCGGCCAGGCGACGTCGCTGGGCTTGCTGGCTGCCACCATGGTGGCGTTGCCGGTGGGCGCGGCGCATGCCGGCATGGCGCTGCTGGACCCCAAGCTGATCCTGGCCGGCATCGGCGTCGGCATCCTGTCGAGCGCCCTGCCCTATTCGCTGGAAATGGTGGCGCTGCGGCGCCTGCCGCAAAAGACGTTCGGCGTGCTGCTCAGCATGGAACCCGCGATGGGCGCGCTGGCCGGCGTGATCGTGCTGAACGAACACCTGTCCAGCACGCAATGGCTGGCGATCTGCGGCATCATCATCGCCTCGGCCGGCTGCGCGGCCACTGCCCGCCGCCAGAACCGCGCTGCCGCCGCGGGCTGAATCCACAGCGGGCGGCCCGGGCAATCGCCCGGGCCCGACCCGCGTCAATCCACCGAAATATGCTTCTGCCGGATCACCGCGCCCCAATTGGTGTATTCGCGGTGGGCATAGTCGAAGAACGCGTCGGGCGTGCTGCCCATGGGCTCCATGCCTTGCAGCTTCAACTGCTTGATCACGTCCGGTGACTGCAACGCCGCCACGATGGCCTGGCTGAGCTTGTCCACCACCGCCTTGGGCGTGCGCGGCGGCGCCACCACGCCTTGCCAGGCGGTGGCCTCCAGCGGCGGACCGCCGGCTTCGCCGAAGGTCGGCACGTCCGGCAACTGCTCCGACCGCTGAATCGCCGGCACCGCAATGGCGCGCAGCTTGCCTGCCTGGATCAGCGGCCGCGCCGCAGCCAGGTCGGCCATCATCAGCGGCACGACGCCCGACGCCACGTCCTGCAAGGCCGGCGGCGTGCCCTTGTACGGAATGGCGGTGGCCTGCCCGCCGAACAGGGACAGGAACAATTCCATCGCCAGGTGGTGCGGGCTGCCCACGCCCAATGACGCGTAGCTGGCCTGCTTGCCGCCTTTCAGGTACGCCATCACCTCGGGCAGGTTGTCCAGGTCGGACGCGGGCGAGGCCACCAGCACGATGGGTAGCGCCACCAGCGTCGAGACGGGCTTGAGATCTTTCCAGGGGTCGTACGGCAACTGCTTGTACAACCAGGGGTTCAGCGCCAGCGTGCTCATGCCCGCGGTCATCAGCGTGTAGCCGTCGGGCGCGGCACGGGCCGTTTCCTGGGCCGCCACGATGGTGGCGGCGCCGGGGCGGTTTTCCACCACCACGGGCTGGCCCAGCGTCTGGCTGACGTGGCGCGCCACGATGCGGGTGGCCAGGTCGCTGCCGCCGCCGGCGCTGAAGGGCACCAGCCAGCGGATGGGATGGTCAGGGTATTCCGCGGCCGCGGGGCCGGCGCCCGTGGCCAGCGCCAAGGCGGCCGCGATTCCCAGCGTGCGGCGGATGAAGCCTCGTCTGGACATGGGGTTGTCTCCTGATGTTCTTTATTTAGTTAACACATTAATTATATTTCGACGCAGCAAGCGCCTGACATCCGGAAAGACCATTACACGGGGGCATCGGGTCAATTCAGGCGCGCGCCGCGGCCAGCCAGCGCAGCCCGGCGGACGTACCGGCAGCGGGGCGGTATTCGCAGCCGATCCAGCCGTTGTATTCCAGCTCGCGCAGCACCGAGAAGATCCAGCCGTAGTCCAGTTCGCCGCGGTCCGGCTCCTGGCGCAGCGGCACGCCGGCGATCTGCACGTGGCCCACCCGCCCGGTGGGCAGGTATTGGCGCAGCTTGGCGGTGACGTCGCCTTCGACGATCTGGCAGTGGTAGAGGTCCATCTGCACTTTCAGGTTGGGCGCATTGACGGCCTGCACGACCTGATGCGCCTCGTCCTGCCGGTTCAGGAAATAGCCGGGAATATCGCGGGTGTTGATGGGTTCGATCAGCAGGGTCACACCGACCGAGCGTGCCTGGCGGGCAGCCCAGTCCAGGTTCTCGCGGTAGCAATCCAGCAAGGCGCCGCGCTCGGCGCCCTCGGGCGCCAGGCCCGCCATGACATGGACCTGGGCGCAGGCCAGTGCGGTGGCATAGCCCAGCGCTTGTTCGATGCCGGCGCGGAATTCGTCTTGCCGGCCCGGCAACGCAGCCAGGCCGCGTTCACCGCGCGAGGCCACGCCGGGCGGGGCGTTGAACAGCACTTGCGACACGCCGGCGGCGTCCATGCGCTCGCGCACGAACGCGGCGGGCGCCTCGTAGGGGAACATGCATTCCACGCCCGCGTAGCCATCCGCGGCGGCGGCCGCATAGCGGTCCAGGAAGGCGTGTTCCGTGTACATCATCGACAGGTTGGCGGCGAATTTCAGCATGGCGGTTTCCGTGACGGGCGGCATGCCTGGAAATTAGCACACCTGCCCGCCCCGGCGGCCCCTGCCGCGCGCCTGACCGCCCTGCGCGCCCGAACCGGCAGCGCAGGGCTCGGCCCGAACTCAGTACGTCAGGCGCACGCCCAGCATCACGCTGCGGCCCGGCAGCGGCGCCACCGACGAGATGAACGATGCGTGGTTGTAGGCCAGCTTGTTCAACAGGTTGGTGCCACGCAGGTAGACCTCGTAGCCCGTCGCGGCGTAGCGCCCGCGGTAGGCGACCACGGCGTTGACCAGGTTGTAGCCCGGCGTGCTGTTCTCGTACGACGCGATGTCCTTCTGCGAGAACACGCGTGCGTACTCGATGCCGCCCGACCACTGCTGCCACTTCACATTGCCACGCACCCCGGCGCGCGCCGCCGGAATGCGCGGCAGGTTGCCGTCACCGCCCGTCAGCTTGCCGCGCACGTAGTCGCCGAACACCGCGGCAGAGAACACCGGCGTGAACTGGTGCCGTATCTCGCCTTCGACGCCGGTGAATTCCGCATCGCGCTGGGTGTATTCGATCAGGCGGAAATCCTCGTAGCGGTCCAGCGTGTCGGCGTAGATGTAGTTCTTGACGCGGTTGTGGAACACGCTGGCCGAGAACGTCGTGTCGCCCGCATGCTTGCGCAGGGTCAGGTCGATGTTGTGCGACGTTTCCCGGCCCAGGCCGGCATTGCCCAGTTCGTAGGTGTTGGTGGCCAGGTGCACGCCATCCGCATACAGTTCCTGCGCGGTCGGCAGGCGCTGCGAGCGCGACAGGGACAGGGCCACCGAGTACTGCGGCGCGAAGTCCCAGATGGCGGCGGCCGACAGCGAGGTGCCCGACAGGCTGCTGCGCGAGGCGCCGCCCGACGGGGAAATCCGCTGCCAGTCCTGGCGGGCGCCAACCTCGAAGCGCCAGTCATTCAGCTGGTATTCCTCGAGCACGAACAGGCCGTTCGAACGCGTGCGGCTGCGCGGCAGGAAGGCTTCTTCACCGTCGGCGCGAAAGTCGCTGTAGGCATTCTGCAGGCCGATCACGCCGCGCCAGCCTGCGATGGGCTTGTGCTGCAACTCCACGCGCAGGTCATAGCCCTTGTTCTTGAAGCGCGTGCCGACCTGGCCGCCTTCGATTTCCTCATGCTGGTAATCGGTCAGGCCGCCACGCAAGCGGATTTTCTCGAAACCGGCAAAGGGGTCCTGGTATTCGGCGCGCAGGTCCAGGCGGTCGCTGCGCAGCTTCACGTAAGGCACGCCGCCATGCTCATGGTCATGGTCGTGGCCCGCTTCTTCGTCGCCGTGATCATGATCGTGCCCGCCGCAGTGCAGATGCGTGCCGTGCGGGTGGCAGCCTTCGTATTCGTGGTTGTGGCCAGGCAGGCCGTACTTGCTTTCCAGGTGCGTGAACGCCAGGCCGACGTAGCCGCGCGGCGTGATCCAGGACAGGCCGACCGAGCCCTGGGTGGATTCGCTGTACGAGCCGGCCAGCTTGCCGCCAGGCCAGTCCGGCACGTCGTAGTCGCTGGTGCGGCGCTTCATGCCTTCCACCCGCACCGCGAACTGGCCTTCGCCGGCGGTGATGCCGATGGCACCCGCGCGTTCTTTGGTTCCGGTGGCGCCGCGCAGTTCGCCTTCCATTTCCACGCCCTTTTCCGGCACGGCCGTGGGGATTTTCTTGTCCACCACATTGACCACGCCGCCAATCGCACCGCCCCCATACAGCAAGGTGGCCGGGCCGCGCAGCACCTCGATGCGCTCGGCCAGCAGCGGTTCGACGGTCACCGCATGGTCCGGCGAAATGCCGGAGGCATCCATTACTTCGGACCCATCGGACAGCACCTTCACGCGCGGCGCCGTCTGACCGCGAATCACAGGACGGCTGGCGCCGCCGCCAAAGGTGTCGCTGTTGACGCCCGGCAGGCTCTTGAGCGATTCGCCCAGGGTGCCGGCACGGCGCTCGATCAACGCGTCGCCTTCCAGCACGGAAGCCGGCAAGGTGGTGCTGTTCAAGTCCAGCCCCAGCGGATTGGCCGACACCGTGATGGGCGCCAGGGTCTTGGTGCGGGTGGGGTCCGCTTCGGTTTCGGCCTGCGCCATCGGCGCGGCCAGCATCAGCGAACACATCAGGGGTTTGAGCGCGCTTTTGCGGCCGGCTCGCCGCCCCGTGGCCTTGCCGCCTCCTCGCTTGCCGTCTGCTCGCGCCATCCCCAGCGTTTTGCCTTTCATCGTTACTCTCTTAGATGTTATATCATTACAAATAGCTGAAGGATGATATAACATTCTGAAAGTAAATCAAGCCGATCCGCGGAGGATCGGCCGATGCGACGTCAGGCCGTCATGCCTTCAGGCACCCGTGCCTTCCAGCCCGGACAACGCTTGCAGCACCGCCACGCGGCTTTGCCCCAGCACGGCGCCATGCCAGTCCGGCGCGTCGCAGTAAAAGGCGTCCAGCGTGGCCCGCAGAATCGCATCGCGCCGTGCGGCATCCGCATCGGGATGCGCGCGCAGCCAGTTGCGTCCGCGCAGCGCATCCACCACGTCTTCGGACGGCAGCGTGCCGAATTCCAGCGCCATCAGCGTCGGCACCGAGGCCGGGCAGGCGTCGTAGATCAGGCCCGCCAGATGGCCGGTGATGTCCACCGACGCGGACGTGCCCAGGTAAGGAACCGCGATGTCGGCCCCCCACCAGCGGCGGGCGCGCGCGACTTCGGCTTCGTCACGACGCCCTGCGTAGATCTTTTCGCCATGTCCGCGCGGCCCCAGGCCGGTATGCACGTCGATCCAGCCGATCTGGGCATAGCGGGCAGCATGCTCGGTCAGGATGCGTCGCAGGTTCAGCAGCGACGCGGCGGGACGATCGCCGCCATAGAACAGGCCGTCGTGGTGCGTATATTGCCCCCGGGTCACCGCCTGCTTGAGAGCGGGCATGCCGTGTTGAGCGACATAGGCGGCGATCTGCGCGCGGTTGGCTGGCGTGGGCGGCCATTGCGCGGGAAGCAGCAAGTCATGGATCTGCGCGTAGCCGGGATTGGCGGGCAGGGCTTGCGCACCGAACGGCTGCGCATTGCGGTTCAGGTCGACGTTGCCCTCGTCGGTGCGGGCAATCCAGGAAAAGCCATGCGGATTTACCGCGTGCACCAGCAGCAGCGCCACGCCGGCCTGGCGGGCCCGCGCCAGCATGTCGGCGTCATCCAGCAGCGCGAGCTGGCAGCCCGAGCCGCAAAAACCTTCCACCCCGTGCGTGGCGGATGTCATGATCAGCAGCCGCTGCGCGTCCGGGTCGCCGATCAGCGCCACGTCGGTCGCCAGGGCCTCGCCCTCGGAGCCCTTGGGGTCGATGGCGTAGGACGTGAAGTGCGCCGCCAGCGGCCGGGCGGCGGCCGTGAAGCGTTCGCGTGCCTGGGCGTAGCTGCGGGAAAAATAAGGGGTTGCGGATTGCATCACGTCTCCTGGTTGTCGATGTCGTCACCGGTGCGGTCGCGTATCCAGAACAGCACCACCGTGGAAATCGCCACCGCCACCATCAGGTACCAGGCGGGGGCCATGGGGTTGCCGGTCACGTGCAGCAGCCAGGTCACGAAGAACTGGGCAAAGCCGCCGAACACGGAGATACCCAGTCCGTACACGACCGACATGCCGGTGGTGCGCACGGATTTCGGAAACAGCTCGGGCAGCATGGTGATGCCTGGCGCGGACTGCAATGCCAGCAGCACCGACAACAGCGCCACCACCGTCATCAGCCGCGCGCTGCCGGGTTCGGCCACCAGCCATTGAAAGCATGGCAGCAAGACCGCCACCGTCACCACCCTCGACCAGAAGATAACCCGCTTGCGCCCGACACGGTCGGCCAGCATGCCGACCAGCGGTGCGCAGAAAAAGCCCACGGCCCCCACCACCACGCTGGCCGACAGCGTGGACGTGGCGGGCAGGCCCAGCTCGCGGTGGGCATAGGCCGGCATGTAGAAGCCGATGATCTGCGCGCACACCATGCCGCCGATCATCAGCAGGATGCCCTTGGCCACTTCAGCCTTGTGTTCGGCGAAGATACGGCGCAGCGGCTGATGGGCGGTGGCACGGGGCCGGTCCGGCTCGTCCTGGGGGGTCAGCGTCTCTTCCAGGTTGCGGCGAATGTAAGCGCCCACCGGCACGGTCAGGATGCCGATCACGAACGGCAGGCGCCAGCCCCAGGCCTGCATCTGCTCGGCCGTCAGCGCGGCCGTCAACCCGCCCACCACCAGCGCGCCCAGCGCCACGCCCAGCGACTGGCTGCCGAACTGCCAGCTGGAATAGAAGCCGCGCCGCGAGGCCGGCGCGTGCTCGACCAGCAGCGTGGTCGACGCGCCCACCTCGCCGCCCGCGGCGAAACCCTGGATCAGCCGCGCCAGCACCATCATGACCGGACCCGCCAGGCCCATCTGCGCATACGTCGGGGCGGCGGCGATCAGCGCACAACCCAGCCCCATCAGCCACAGGGTCAGCGTCATGGCGGCGCGGCGACCATGACGATCGGCGTAGGAACCGATCAGCATGCCGCCCACCGGGCGCATCAGGAAGCCCACGCCGAACGTGGCCGTGGTCAACAGCAACTGGCCGTAGCTGGAGGCCGCTGGAAAGAACAGCGGCCCGATCACCAGCATCAGGAAGGTGAAGACGGTGAAGTCGAAGAACTCGAGTGCATTGCCGATGGTGGTGCCGGCAATGACGCGCCGGCGCATGGACGGCGTGTGCAGGCTGGGCGCACGGGCGCCGGCTGCGATGGCGATAGACATGTTTTCCCCTTGATGTCCGATCCTTGGCCGCCGGCCCCTGTATCGGGCGCCGTGCGGTGCTAGTGAATATACGGATGGCCCTTGAAACGCGAAAGACAGTATTTTTGGCGCAGCGATGCCTTTTTCTTATACCCTCTGCCGGACGGTAGCCCCCAATGAACCTGCGCCAGTTACGCGCCTTCGTGCTGATCGCCGAACACCGCAGCATCCGCGCCGCCGCCCGCGCCCTGTGCGTCACCCAACCGGCCGCCACGCGCAGCCTGCGCGAACTGGAACAAAGCCTGGGGGCCGAGCTGGTGCGGCGCAGCGCCAAGGGGGTGGAACTCACCCCCTATGGCCAGGCCCTGCACAAGCGCGCCGTGCTGATCCTGCAGGAAGCCCGGCGGGCGCAGGAAGACATCGACCAGATGCGCGACGGCGAAGGCGGCACGCTGAACCTGGCCATCAGTTCGTCGGCGCTGACGGTGCTGCCCGCCGCGCTGGCCGCGTTTCGCGCCCGCATGCCGCGGGTGGCGGTCGCGTTCCATGAGGTCGCGGCGCCCTACAGCCATGAACAGCTGGACGCCGGCCGCTACGACCTGGTGGTGCAGACCGAATACGACGGCGACATCTACGACGGCTTTGCACGCACCACCCTGTTCACCTTGCCGCTGGTGGTGGGCGCCCGGGCAGACCACCCGCTGCGCCACGCGACCGACCTGGCCGAGCTGCGCGACCTGCTGTGGCTGATGCCGGGCAATACGCAGGCGCCCACCAACCTGCTGCACCTGGCCTACGCGTCGCGCGGGCTGCCCACGCCGACGGACGTGATTCCGTGCCAGTCGATCGCCATCGCGCTGGCGATCCTGGCGCAAAGCGATGCGGTGGGGTTCTTCGTGCGCAATGGCTTTCATCGCGAGCTGGTGCCACACCCCTTGTGCGTGATGCCGCTGGCGCATCCGCTGCCGGCCGCGCGGGTATCGATCCTGACGCGAGCCGAATCGCCGCCGACGCCGGCGGCGCAGTGTTTCATCGATTGCCTGAACGCGGCGCGCGCGGCCGCTTGACGCTGCGGGGTATCATGCAAAGTCCTTCCCAGCCGCCCCCCTCCATGGCGTTTCCCCGACTGCACACGCCCCCCACGCTGACCGACACCGTCGCCAAGCAACTGCGCGCCGAAATCGACGAAGGCCGCGTGCTGCCCGGTGAAAAGCTACCCACCGAGACTCGCCTGGCCGAACAGTTCGGCGTCAGCCGCACCGTGATCCGCGAGGCCGTGTCGCGCCTGCGCCAGGATGGCATCGTCGAGGCGCGCCAGGGCAGCGGCGTGTTCGTCACGGCGCAGGGCGGCAACCGCGCGCTGCGCATCGATGCCACCGAGCTGTCGTCACTGGACGCGGTGCTGCACATCGTGGACCTGCGCCGCGCGCTGGAAACCGAGATCGCGGCCCAGGCCGCCGCGCAGCGCAGCAAACGCGACCTGACCGCCATCGACAACGCGCTGGCGGCCATTTCGCAGGCCGTCGAGCGCGGCGGTGACGGCGTCAAGGAAGACGTCGCCTTCCATCGCAGCATTGCCCGCGCCACCGGCAACCCGTACTTCCTCACGACGCTGGCGTTCGTCAGCCAGTTCCTGGAAGCCGCCACCCGCGTCACGCGCGGCAACGAAGCGCGCCATGCGGACCTGATGCGCGCCGTGCTGCAGGAACACCAGGCCATCACCGAAGCCATTCGCCGGCAAGACGTCGAAGGCGCACGCGAGGCGGCGCGCATCCATATGGTCAACGCCGCCAAGCGGCTGCGGCAAGCGCACCGCTAGCCGTTCATTGTTCATCTCGCCGGCTGCGATCGAGCACCGGGCGCACGCCCTATCGCACTCCCTGTTGAAAGGCCCGCGTAAAGAAGTCCGCCGCGCCGAAATTGCCGGACTTCAAGACAACGCTCAGGCGCGCCCGCACCGCCTGGGCGTGGCCGGCGCACCAGGGCACGCCCGGGTCGATCTGTTCGCCGATGGCCAACTGCGTCAACCCCAAGGCCTGCACCACCGCCCCCGAGGTTTCGCCGCCCGCGACGATCAACTGGCGCACGCCCTGCGCCGCCAGGCCTTTGGCGATCTGCGCCAGCGCCGTCTCGATCAGCGCCCCGGCGTGCGCGGCGCCCAGGGCGGCTTGCGTCGCTTGCACGGCGTCGGGCCGGGCGGTGGAATAGATCAGCACCGGTCCGTCCGCCAGCCGCGACGTGGCCCAGGCCAGGGCCTCGGCCACGACCGCCGCGACGCCGCCATCGGCCGCGATGCGCAACGGATCCAGCGCCCAGGCCGGCCGCCCGGTTTCGATAAAGGCCGCGACCTGACCCTGCGTGGCGGTGGAGCAACTGCCCGCCACCACGGCTTGCAAGCCGGGCTCGCGCGCCAGGCCGGCCGCCGAGCCGGGGGCCAAGCCCCAGTTGGCAGGCAGGCCGATGGCCACGCCGGAACCGGCCGTGACCAACGGCATGCCTTGCAGCGCCGGGCCCAAGACCAGCAGGTCGTCATTGGAAATCGCATCCACGATGGCGATCTCCACGCCCTCGGCTTGCAGTTCGCCGATGCGCACACGGATGGCGTCACGGCCGCGCGCCACCACCGTGTAGTCGATCAACCCGACACGACGTCGCGTCTGTGCGGACAGCACCCGTACCAGGTTCGGGTCGGTCATCGGCGTCAGCGGGTGGTTCTGCATGCCCGATTCGCTCAGCAGCACGTCGCCCGCGTACAGGTAGCCCTTGAACACGGTGCGCTTGTTGTCCGGAAAGGCGGGGGTAGCGATGGTGAAGGGCGTATCCAGCGCCGTCATCAGGGCGTCGATGACCGGCCCGATATTGCCTTGCGGCGTGCTGTCGAAGGTGGAGCAGTACTTGAAATAGATCTGCTCCGCGCCCTGCGACCGCAGCCACGCCAGGGCCGCCAATGACTGCGCCACCGCCTCGGCGGGGTCGATGGTACGCGTCTTCAGCGCCACCACCACTGCGTCCGCCGGGTCGTCCAGCGGCGCAGCCGGCACGCCAATGGCCTGCACCGTACGCATGCCGGCGCGCACCAGGTTGTTGGCCAGGTCGGTAGCGCCGGTGAAGTCATCGGCGATGCAGCCCAGTCTGATCGTCATGGCGACTCCGGCAAGGTGATGCCCGGGAAAATCTTGATGACCGCGCTGTCGTCTTCGCCGCCGTGGCCGGCCGTCGAGGCCTGCATGAACATCTGGTGCGCGGTGGACGCCAGCGGCAGCGGAAACTTGCTGTGGCGCGCGGTATCGAGCACCAGGCCCAGGTCCTTGACGAAGATGTCCACCGCCGACAACGGTGTGTAGTCGCCCGCCAGCACGTGCGGCATGCGGTTCTCGAACATCCAGCTGTTGCCCGCGCTGTGAGTGATGACGTCGTACAGCGCCTCGGCGTCCACGCCCGCCCGCAGGCCCAGCGCCATGGCTTCGGCGGCGGCCGCAATATGCACGCCGGCCAGCAACTGGTTGATGATCTTGACCTTGCTGCCGGCGCCGGCGCGATCGCCCAGCCGGTACACCTTGCCCGCCATGGATTGCAGCACGTCGCCGCAGGCCGCATAGGCGGCGGCGGTGCCCGCCGTCATCATCGTCATCTGGCCCGCGGCGGCCTTGGCCGCGCCGCCCGAGATGGGCGCATCCAGGTAGTGGATGCCCAGCGCCGCCAGACGCGCTTCCAGCGCGGCCGACCAGGTCGGGTCCACGGTGGAGCACATGACGAACACGCCGCCCGGCCGCAGCGTCGACGCGATGCCGCCTTCGCCGAACAGCACGGCTTCGGTCTGCTGCGCGTTCACGACCACGCTGACTACCACGTCGCAGCCGGCCGCCAAGTCCGCCAACGTCGCACACGCCACGCCGCCCTGTTCGGCAAACGCCGCGGCCACGCCGGGGCGGATGTCGTAGGCATGCACGCGGCATCCGGCGCGCCGCAGGCTGGCGGCGATGCCCGCGCCCATGGCGCCCAGGCCGATCACGCCGACAGGGCGCGGGGATGGCACATCTGTTGTCATAACGTTCCCCGCAGGTCGTCGCCGATGTAGGCGCGGATGATGTCCCCAAAGCTGGCGTCGCCCGTCAGCCCCAGCCGGGCGGCGCGCGCCGTATCCCAGCGGCCAGGCCAGCTGCCGACGATGGCTTCGACCCGCGGATCCGCCTTCCAGCTGATGCGGTCGGCCACGGCGTCGCCCGCAATGTCGCGCAGCGCCTGCGTCATCTCGGCGACCGTCACCGACACGCCTGGCAGGTTGATGGGCCGGCGGTCCGCCACGGCTTCGGCACTCAGTTCGCAGCCCACGATCAACGCCTGCACCGCACGGCGCGGCGACAGCAGCCACAGGCGCGTGCCCGCGCCCACCGGGCACACGGACGGCTCGCCATTCAGGGGCTCGCGGATGATGCCGCTGGCGAACGAGGACGCTGCCGCGTTGGGCCGCCCCGGTCGCACGCTGATGGTGGGCAGGCGCAACGCCAGGCCGTCGACGAAGCCGCGGCGCGTGTAGTCGGCCAGCAGCAGTTCGGCAATGGCCTTTTGCGTGCCGTAGGAAGACTGCGGATTCAACGCGGTATCGTCGCGCACCGTGTCGGACAACGCACCACCGTAGACGGCGACCGAACTGGTGAAGACCACGCGCGGCCGGTGACCTCGCAAGCGGCAGGTGTCCAGCAGCGCGCGCGAGGCGTCCAGGTTGATGCGCATGCCCAGGTCGAAATCGGCCTCGGCCTGTCCGCTGACGATCGCGGCCAGGTGAAAGATCGCGGCGGTGTCGGTGTCGATCAGTGATTCCAGCACCGCGGGGTCGGCCACGTCGCCCTTGACCGAACGCACCCGGGTGTCGTTGATCGCGTCGGTCTGCACGACGTCCAGCAGGTCGATCTGCGTGATGGGTTCAGGCGCCGCGCCGCCCAGCGCCAGGCGGCCCTGCTCAAGCAGCTTGCGTGCCAAGCGCTGGCCCAGGAAGCCGGCGCCGCCGGTGATCAGTATTTTCATGCCTTGCCTCCCGCGAGTGGGGGTTGGGAGTAGCGCGCCCCGAACACCGTGCGCAATTCTTCAATGGCGGCCTCGGACAAGGGCGACGGCCTGGGGTCGGACATCAGCCACAGGCGCGCCGTTTCTTCCAGTTCTTCCAGCGCGAACGAGGCGTGCGACACCGAGCGTTCCCACACCACCGGCCCCAGGCGTTCGAACAGCACGCCGCGCACTTGCGCCGCCAGCGCCGCCACCTGTGCCGCCGCAACGGGATCGCCCGGCCGGCGATAGGGAATGAGCGGAATGCGGCCCACCTTCATCACCTGATACGGCGTGATCGGCGGCAGCACCTCGTCCGGGCGCCACACGCCGGCCAGCGTCAGCGCCACCAGATGGGTCGAATGGGTGTGCACCACGCCACGCGTGGCGGGGTCGGCCTGGTAGATGCCCTGGTGCAACGCCAATGTCTTGGACGGCTTGCCGCCCGATACGTGTTGCCCGGCAAGATCGACCTTGGCCAGGTCGGCCGGATCGAGCCGGCCCAGGCACGCATCGGTAGGCGTGATCAGCCAGCCATCGTCGAGCCGGACGCTGATGTTGCCGGCGGCCCCCACCGTGTAGCCGCGCTGGTACAGGCTGGCGCCAACGGTGCAGATTTCTTCACGGACCTGCGATTCTGATGTCATATGGTCATCATACAAATCTTGCCGAAAATCCCGATAGCGGGATTACCCGGAAAGCCAGGCCGCGGGCGACCGCCCTGAAGACGGCCCTACAGCGAGTATTTGTATTTGCAGTTCAACGTGGCCTTGAGCGGATTGGCGGCGCCTGGCGCGACGGTTACGCCCGGGCGCGGCCCCGACAGCTTGGCCTGGAAGGTGCCCGCCACGTCGCCGTTGTCCTGCTTTTTCACCGTGACGCTGGCCGGCAAGGCGTACAGCGTCAGCGGCCAATCCTCATACGGCGCGACCAGCGTGAAGATGCCCTGCGGAAAATCGGCCACCACGTAGCCCGGCTGCTTTTCGATGTCGAAGGTCATCTTGGCCCCGACGTAGGTCAGGACCACGTTGAGCTCGTCAGACGACGGCGACGGCACCACGCCCCGCAGGGCGACCTTGCCGCTTTCCGAGACACAGGACAGTTCGGCCGGCGCCGAGCCGGCGTGGGCAACGCCCGCCAGCAACAGGCCGGACAGGAAGAAAGAGACGCGCAGTTTCATGGGGCAGGGTTCCCTTGCGGCGGCCGGGCCGATCCACGGCCGCCCTGGATGAGCCGCCATAGTAGCGGGCGAATGCCGATGAAACCAACGGCTGAATACAACTCGTAATGCCCTGCCCCGCCCGGCCCGGCTAGGATGCCGGCATTGCCCGTACGCTTCCTGGAGAATCCCCCATGACCGGTTTCCGATCCCTCGCCTGCGCCGCGCTGCTGATGCTGGCGCCCGCCGCCGCCCTGGCCGAGACCGTGACACTGCAAGCCGAAAGCGCCACCGCCGGCACGGATCAGGTCACGTCGATGCGCTTCGTCGATGTTGTGCTCAAACCCGGCAGCCGCCAGGCCCTGGCCGACTTCACCCGCAACCGCGTGGGCAAGCGCGTGCAGCTGCGCTCGAACGGCGTGCTGCTGTCGTCGGCCACGCTGCAAAGCCCGCTGGAGGGCGACAGCTTTCGCATCACGGCGGGCGAGCACGGCTTTGCGGGCAAGTCGGCCGAAGAGATCGCCAAGGGCATCATGGCCGGCGATGGACTGACGGTGGACGACGAAGGCACGGCGTCGAGCGACTGGGGAACGCGTCCGACCAAGCGTTCGACCCCGCCAGGAAGCTGACGCGCGTGCCGGCCGACGGCGGTGCCCGTAAACTTGCACAAGATTCATTGAGCAAGATCATGGTGCGCACCGCACCGCTTCGAATAGGCTTGAGTGCAATATGAAAGGCAAGTCCGCGCCGACCAAGGATGGCTATTTGTTTTCCGATCAGATCGGTCACCTGCTGCGCCGTGTCTATCAACGGCATACCGCTCTGTTCCAGCAGTTCATCCCGGACTCGCAGCTGACCGCCGCGCAGTTCGTGGTGCTGTGTTCGGTGCGGGACAACGGCGCCAGCTCGCTGGTCGACCTGGTCAAGTCCACCGTGATCGACCAGGCCACCGTGCGGGGCGTGGTCGACCGGCTCAAGCAACGCGAATTGGTGCAGGTCGAGCACGACCAGCAAGACCGCCGCAAGGTCGTCATCAACCTGACGCCCGCCGGCCACGAGCTGGTGCGGCAGATGGAACCCTTTGCCAAGCAGATCACCGAAGGCACCTTCGGCAAGCTCAATCCCGCCGAACGCCTGGCACTGGTGTTCCTGCTCAAGAAGATGCTGGAGAACGACGCAGGACCCGACGACGCCGGTTAAGACGCCGCGCGGGCCCCGGCCCCTTAGTCCAGCGCGCGGTTGCGCGACTCCACGTCCACCGCCCAGATCGATACGGCGCCTGCCAGCAGCATGCTGGCCAGCACCACCAGCGACAGCGTGAAATGATTGGCCATCAGCGGCGCGATGATGGCCGGCGCGAACAGTCCGCCAAAACGCGCCACGGCGCCCGCCATGCCCATGCCGCTGGCGCGCAGGTCCGTCGGATAGACCTCGGGCGTGAACGCATACAGTGCGCCCCACGTGCCCAACAGCGAAAAGCTCATCAGCAAGGTCGACCCCACCACCACCGCGGGCGCCGTGCCCAGGCTGTACAGCATGCAGCCCACCGCGCTCAAGAGCAGGAAGCCAACCAGCGTGGGCTTGCGGCCCCAGCGCTCGACCCCGTAGGCCGACAGGGCAAAGCCGGGCAACTGCACCAGCGCCAGCAGCACCAGGAATTCCTGGCCACGCATGAAGGCAAAGCCTTCGCTGCTGAGCTTGACCGGCAGATAGACGAACACGCCGTAGTAGGCGATGGAAATCAACGCCCAGGCCAGGAACAACGCCAGGCTGCGACGGCGGTAATCGGCCGAGAACAAGGCCGACAGCGGCTTGCGGGCCTGCAGTTCGGGTTGCAGCGCAGGAATCTCGGCGTTACGGCCATTGACCCGGGCCACGCGTTCCAGCACCTTGCGCGCCTGGTCGGACTTGCCGTTGCGGTTCAGGTACATCGGCGATTCGGGGATGTAGAAGCGCAGCACCACGCCGATCAAGGCCGGCAGGCCGGTCACGAAGAAGATCACGCGCCAGGCGTCATCGCCCCACGACACGGCGGCCAGCGCCAGCAGCGCCAGGCAGATCGTGCCGACGGCCCAGAACGATTCCAGCAGCACCAGCCAGCGGCCGCGACGATCGCTGGGCAGGAACTCGGCCATCATGGTGTAGTCCACCGGCAGCGTGCCGCCCACGCCGATGCCCGTCACGAAACGCAGCAACAGCAGCCAGCTCAGTTCCGGCGCAAAGGCCGACGCGACGCCCGCGCAGGCATCGATGATGACGGCCATCATCAGCACCGGCCGGCGGCCGATGCGGTCGGCCAGGCGGCCGAAGACAAAGGCGCCGATCAGCATGCCGACGAAAAAGGCGGTACCGGTCTGCAAGGCCTGCGGCACCGTCACGCCAAACGTCTTGGCGATCGACGGCGCCGAAAAGCCGATGGACAGCACCTGCATCGCGTCGGCCAGCCAGACCAGGCCGAAGATCACGAACAAGCGGTACTGGAACTTCCCGACACCCGCTAGCTGGATGCCTTTTTCCACGGAAACAAATGAACCTGTCATGAGAGGACTCCCCTTGTATTGAGCGAATTCAACGGCGCAAGCGTTCCCCTCGGCGCCAAATCCGGGCCGATACGAGCCGCATGTTCATGGCTGTGCAACATGGCCGGCGGCATGTGCACAGTGGCGGGCAGATGTGCCCTGGTGCTTCCCCTTGCTGCTACGGCGCGTGCTCGCGCAGCGTGCTAATCATCTTCAAATCCACTGGCCAGTGCTTTTCCTCCGGCGCAAATCGCTCGCGCAAATATTCGATCAAGTCCGCCACCTGCCGATCGTCCAGGCTGTCCTTGAAGCCGGGCATGTAGCCAAGCTCGTCGTTGGCGGGTGCCTGGATGCCGTGCAGGATCACCTGGATCAGGTTGTCGGGCGTGGCGGCATGCAGATTGGTGTTCAGGCCCAGCAGCGGCTTGGCGCCGAACAGCGTGGGACCGCTGCCTGCCTCGTGGCAGGCGGCGCAGGCATTCTGGTAGAGGCGTTCGCCCTTGACGTTGCGCACCTGGCCGGACAGCTCCGCAAAGCGCGCCGGCTGCGGCGCAGCCTGGGCCGTGACCACGGCGGGCCCGGACGCGGGGAAGGGTTGCGGTGCGGGAGCGGGCTGGGGTGGCGCCTGCATGGTGGCTGCCTGCGTCGGGGCGCGGGTTGCCACTGCTTGCTCCGGCGCATTCGAGGTGGCCGGCCCGGGCAGGTCCATCAAGTACGTCGCGATCGCCCGCACATCGCTCTCGGGCAACTGCGCCAACCCGTGGATCACGGGCGCCATCGGGCCCGCGGCCACGCCATGGCGGGGTGAATAGCCCGTGCGCAGATATTGGGTCAGGCCTTCGCGGGTCCAGGGCAGCTTGCCGTCGGCCAGCCGGTTCAGCGGCGGCGCGGTCCAGCCTTCGGCTTCGCCGCCGGCCAGGTAATCCAGGCCGCCCTTTTCCGCCCCCAGCGCGTTGCGCGGCGAATGGCAGGCGGCACAATGGCCGGCGCCCTGCACCAGGTAGGCGCCGCGGTTCCATTCAAAGCTGTAGTCGGGATCGGGGGTATACGGCGCGGCGTCGTGGAACAGCAGGTTCCAGCCGGCGATCATCGGGCGCAGGTTGTACGGAAACGCCAGCCGCGTCTCGGGCGGCGTGGATGCCACCGCCGGCTGCGACATCAGGTAGCCATACAACGCCTGCATATCGGCGTCGGTGAGCTTGGCGAAAGCCGTGTACGGAAACGCGGGGTACAACTGGCGACCATCCTGGTGGATGCCCTGCCGCATGGCGCGATCAAAGGCCGCAAATGACCAGCGTCCGATGCCGGTGTCATGGTCCGGCGTGATATTGGTGGAATACACCGTGCCGAAGGGCGTTTCCAGCGCAAAGCCACCGGCGTTGGGCGCGCCGCCCGGCGCCGTATGGCAGACCACGCAATCGCCAGCCGCCGCCACCAGCCGGCCGCGCGCGATGGCCTGCGGGGAATACAGCGACACATCCGGCCCTGCCGTCAGCGGCAACGCCGGCTTGGCCGGCCACGCCATGACGGCCAGGCCCGCCAACCCGGCCGCTGCGGCCGTGGCCCAGCCCCAGCTGCGGCGCCAAAGCTTGCCCGCGGGCGCGGTCTCGCGTCCGGCCAGCGCCAGGCGCAGTTGCTCGGACCGGAACGGCGCCTGCCGCAGGCGCACACCGGTGGCATCCTGGATGGCATTGGCAATGGCGGCCGCGGCGGGCAACGTCATCACGCCATCCAGCGCCAGACGCCCCTGCGTCAATGGGCCCACCGTGTTGGCGTCAAGGCCGGTCAGGTCGTTGCGCGCCTCGCGGGCGGTCAGCGCGTGGGTTGCCGACGCGGCCGGGTCTGGCGCCGACGCTGCCGCAGCCCCCCAATCGTCAAAGGCTGCGGGTGCAGCCAGCAGCCGCCGCGCGTCTTGCAGGCATTGCGGCGCTTGATGCGTGATCTCTCGTTGCACCGGCGCGCCCTGCGCCGCTTGCAGATGCCGGCTGTCGTGGCCGGCCACCACGCGGGTCACTTCGATATGGCCGGTCTGCGGCTGCACGGCCACTTCGGCCACCCAGGCGCTCCACACCATCTGGTCGGCGCCCGAGTCATCCACGCCCTGCGCCGCGGCGGTGGCGAAGCCGCGTCCCCACAAGCGGCCGTCGGCCCCCTGGGCCATGCCGCCGCCGATGACCGACGCCTGCTCGGCCACCTGCATGGCCAGATCGCGGCCCGGGCCTTCCGGCAGTTGCTGCAGCCGCCACGCCAGCGGGTCCACGCCCTGCGCCAGCGCCTGCTCGTGCCACAGGCTTTCCTGTGCGAACACCTGCGCGGCATTCAGGTCGTGCACCCCGGCGTGCACGGGTGCCGAAGCCGACCGGGGCGACTGCACGGCGAAATCGGTGCGTACCGTGGCCTGCGCGCTGGCCGAGGCGATGCTCGGCTGGCTCAGCAGGCGGGCCAGGCTGGGGCGCACGGCCCACGGCGCGTTCGCCACGAAACCCTGGTGTGCCGGTTGCCCACGCGGCATGTCCGGCGCGGCGACGGCGCCGCGCGCCGCATCGGTCGGCATTGCCGGGGCAACGTCTGCGGCGTCACTGTTCGTGGGATCGATGACGGTCGCTGGCGCAGCCGCCTGCACCATCCGCAACGCGAGTTCCCCGCCCGCGACGGCAACACACGCGACGCTCACCGGCCGGCCAATGGCCTGTGACAGCAGCGCCGCGTCCGCGGCGGCATCCAGCACGCTCAACGGATGCGGGGGCTGGCTGTCGGCGGCAGCCGCATCGTCTTGCCATACGGTCAGGCCGATGGCGGCTTCGGGACACTGCAGCAACTGGGCCAGTTCGCGCCGAACCTGACGCTGCACGTCCGGCGAGCAGGCCGGCAGCCATGCGCCCACGTGACCGTTCAGGCACCAGACGGCGACGCGCGCAACGGGATGATTGTCATCGGCCGGCATACTCCAGCGATACGCATCCGCGTCGACGTCGCCCGCCGGGGCATGATTGGCCGGATTTCTGTCGGCGGCAACCCAGACCGGATTCAAGCCGGCCGCCGCCTGGCGTGCCTGCAACGGCGACGCGGCGATCACGCCGGCAAAGTGCCCCTGGTGCACCACCGCCACCACGCCCGCCATTTTCCTGGCACCCGCCAGATCGATGCTGGCCAGGCCGCGCCCGCGATAACGCGCACCGTCCCAGGCCGCATCGGGGGCACGCAGGGCCAGGCCATGCAGCGTGTCGGGCGGCAACGTGGCGGGCAGGCCACCCACCGACGTCATCGAGGCGTGCAAGGGCTGATTCATGCCGCCCCGCCCGAGGTGCCGGCCAGCGCGGCCTTGGCCGCTTCCGCCTTCAATTGCACGGCCCGCCATGCGGCCTGCATGATTTCCACATGCGTGCCGCAGCGGCACAGGTTGTGGTGCAGCTCGCTGCGCACGTCCGCTTCGGACGGTTGCGGATTGCGACGCAGCAACGCTTCCACCGTCATGATCATGCCGTTCAGGCAGTAACCGCACTGCGCCGCCTGGCATTCGATGAAAGCCTGCTGGGTGGGGCCGGGCTGTTCACGCGTGCCCAGGCCTTCCAGCGTGGTCACTTGTCGCCCCTGCGCGGCCCGCACCGGAATCACGCAGGAACGCGCCGCCACCCCGTCGATCAATACCGTGCAGGCGCCGCATTCACCCAGGCCGCAGCCGTACTTGGGTCCATTCAATTCCAGGTCGTTGCGCAACACGTGCAGCAGCGCCGTGTCGGGCGCGGCCGGCACTTCGCAGGCGCGGCCGTTGACCCGCAGGCGGATCGGGGACACGGCTCGGTCGGAATTGGCGGGGGTTCCCATGGCGTGGCAGGTCTTCAGGATGGCGGTGGGCGGCGGCTGCGCGGTTCGGGGAAAAACCCGTTTTCCTCGAACCCGTAAAAATATCAGGCCACGGCCTTGGCTGCCGGGTCAACCAGCGGCACCGAAAACACGTCGTAGCCGAAGCACCAAGACGGGTCTTCGTTGGTGCGCAGCCACGTATTGTCGTGCGAGATGCGCTGCACCTTGCTGGCGCGCTCGGCGCGGTTGGCCTCGTACAACGCGAAGGCCAGCTCGTGGTTGTGCACGCCCACCTCCTGGAAGCACCGCGCCAGCATGGCGCCGTCTTCGATGGCCATGGCCGCCCCTTGCGCCATGTGCGGCTTCATCGGGTGGCAGGCATCGCCCAGCAGCACCAGGCGGCCGCGGCTCCAGAGCGGCAGCGGATCGCGTTCCAGCAGCGACCACTTGGTCACTTCCACGGTGGAATCGATCAGCGCCTGCACCGTCGGGTGCCAGCCCCGGAAGGCCTCGCGCATTTCTTCCTTGCTGCTGGCCAGCCAGCGGTCGTTCAAGTCCCAGTGCTCGACCGGCACGCCCGTCACGTAATAGAGCTCGTCGCGTTTGCTGGTGACGAAGTAGACCATCATGTGGCGGTCGTCGCTCCACCATTTCACGCAGTCGTCGAACGGCAGCATGCCGGCCTTGACCTGCGGGGTCGGGAACACCGCGCGATGTGCCAGGTAGCCCGCGTACTTGGGCAACTCCGGCCCCAGCAGCGCTTCGCGAATGCACGAATTCACGCCATCGGCGCCGATGACGATGTCGGCCTCTTCCGAGGTGCCGTCCGCGAAGTGCATCACCACGACGTCACCGCGGTCCTCAACCCGAGTCAGCTGTTTGCCATAGGCCATCACGCTGGACGGCAGCGCATCGATCAACAGCGCATGGAAGTCACCGCGGTGCACGGTGAGATACGAGGCACCGTAGTGCTTGACCGCGTAGTCCCCCAAGGGAATCTGCGCCAGCACGTCGCCCGTTTCCCAGTGACGGCTGTACCAGTAATCCGGATGCGAGCCCTGCGCATTCAGCGCGTCTTCGACGCCGATGCGGCGCAGGATCTTCATGACGTTGGGGCCCACGTGGATGCCGGCCCCCAGGCGCGAAAAGCCCGGCGCCTGCTCATAGACGCGAACGTTCAGGCCTTGCTGGAGCAGCAGCGACGCGGTGGCCGCGCCGCCAAGGCCGGCGCCGACGACAGCGATTCGAGGGAATTTGGACACGGATATCTCCTTGTAGCGTTTTGAAAATTAGCCCGTACACGCTTTAATTTTCGGGTCAGGCAGAGAACCAGGTTAATCGTGCCCACATAGTGTTTACCCTTCCAAATTTGCACCAATAAAGGGCGAATTAGGTGAAAACCATGATGAAACTCATGTTGGCGATTCGATTCGATGCCTGCAAGAATAGAGCGTATACGCTGTTTTTCAATTAATCGAAAACCCTAGCCCGCTTACCGAGGCCTTCCATGAATCCGCCCACCAGCACCTATCTCTACGGCGCCCACGTCCACGCCAACGGCATCCGCCAGCACTATCTGCGCTACGGCGGCGAACGCGCGGGCCGCGACGCGGTCATCGTCATTCCCGGCATCACCAGCCCCGCCGCCACCTGGGGCTTCGTCGCCGAACGCCTGGGCCGCCAGTTCGACACCTATGTACTGGACGTGCGCGGCCGGGGGTTGTCCTCATCCGGCCCCGACCTCGACTACGGCCTGGACGCGCAGGCGGCCGACGTGGTCGCACTGGCCGACGCCCTGGGCCTGGCGCGCTATGCGCTGGTCGGCCATTCCATGGGCGGGCGCATCGCGGTGCGCGCCGCCAGCCAGGCGCCGCAGGGGCTGACGCGCCTGGTCATCGTCGACCCGCCGGTATCCGGCCCCGGCCGGCGCGCCTACCCCGCCAACCTGGCCTGGTACGTGGATTCCATCCGCCAGGCCACGCACGGCATGAGCGCCGAGGACATGCGCGCGTTCTGCCCCACCTGGACCGACGAACAGCGCGCCCTGCGGGCCCAATGGCTGCACACCTGCTTCGAACCGGCCATCGTCCAGAGCTTCGAAGACTTCGGCCGCGACGACATCCACGCCAACCTGCCCGGCGTCACGGTGCCACTGCTGCTCATGACCGCCGAGCGCGGCGGCGTGGTCGGCGACGATGACGTGGCCGAATGGCAGGAACTGGCGCCGCAGACCCGGCACGTCCGGGTGCCCGATGCCGGCCACATGATTCCCTGGGACAACGAAGCGGGCTTTCATGCCGCCCTGGGCGACTTCCTGGGCGCCAAGGTGGCCTGACGCCGCACCGCCCCCCATTTCTTCGCGACCCAAGGAGCCCGCCATGTCCGTCAGCGATACCGACCTGATCCACGCCTGGAAGCAGGTACTGTCCCTTTCCCGGCTCGAGCCCGGCCAGATCGTCACCGTGCTGACCGGCGCGGACACGCACCCGCAGACCCTGCGCTGCGCCATCGCCGCCGCCAGCGACATGCAGGCCCGCGTCAACCGGCTCGACCTGCCGCCCGTCAACGCCGAGAAGTCGCTCAGCCGCGACTCGCTGGCCTACCTGGGCACCACGCCACTGACCGGCAACCCGGCCGCCATCGCCGCACTCAAGGCCAGCGACCTGGTGCTGGACCTGATGACGCTGCTGTTCTCGCCCGAACAGCATGAAATCCTGCAGACCGGCACCAGGATCCTGCTGGCCATCGAACCGCCGGAAGTGCTGTGCCGGCTGGTGCCCACCGAGGCGGACCGGGCCCGGGTGCAGGCCGCTGCCAAGCAGATCGAAGCAGCCAGCCAGATGCGCATCACGTCCCGCGCCGGCACCGACCTGGTGTGCCGCCTGGGCAGCTTTCCGGCGATCAGCGAATACGGCTTTGTCGACCAGCCTGGCCGCTGGGACCACTGGCCCAGCGGCTTCGTGCTGACCTGGCCCGACGAAGGCGCGAGCCAGGGCCGCGTCGTGCTCGACCGCGGCGACATCCTGCTGCCCATGAAGGACTACGTCACCGACCCCATCACGCTCACCATCGAAAACGGCTACGTGGTCCGCATCGAAGGCGGCCTGCAGGCCGACCTGCTCAAGGAATACATGGCGTCCTACGAGGACCCCGAGGCCTATGCGGTCTCGCACATCGGCTGGGGCCTGCAACCCCGCGCGCACTGGTCGATGCTGGCCCACTACAACAAAGAGACCCACATCGGCATGGACGCGCGCGCCTTCGAAGGCAACTTCCTGTGGTCCATGGGCCCCAACAACGAGGCCGGCGGCCACCGCACCACCGCCTGCCATATCGACATCCCGATGCGCCATTGCAGTGTCGCGCTCGATGGCCGCCCCGTCGTCATCGACGGCGTCGTCCAGGACGAAGCCGGCCTCGCGCGCGCCGCCCGCCGCAAGGAAACCCTATGACCTCCTCGACCCAGACCATCCCCGCCGACGGCGTAGCCGGTGACATCTCGGCCTATGCCCGCCAGGGCTTCGGCACGCCGTTGCCGCTGAAGGCGCCCTTCGGGCTGCTTATCATTGACTTCGTCAACGGGTTTGCCGACCCCGCCGTATTCGGTGGCGGCAACATTGCCCCGGCCATCGCCCAGACCCGCCACCTGCTGGCCCACGCACGCGAACAAGGCTGGCCGGTGGCACACAGCCGCATCGTGTTTTCGGATGACGACGCCGACAGCAACATCTTCTGCCTGAAAGTGCCCGGCATGCTCACGCTCAAGGAAGACAGCCCCCACAGCGCCATCGTGCCCGAGCTGACGCCTGCCGCCGGCGAATACGTGGTGCGCAAGAGCACGCCTTCCGCGTTCTTCGGCACCATGCTGGCGCCGTGGCTGGCCCAGCGCGGCGTGCAGACCCTGCTGGTCGCCGGCTGCGTCACGAGCGGCTGCGTCCGCGCCAGCGTGGTCGACGCCATGCAGTCCGGATTCCGGCCGCTGGTCGTGTCCGACTGCTGCGGCGACCGCGCCCTGGGCCCGCACGAAAGCAATCTGTTCGACATGGCGCAGAAATACGCCGCGGTCATGCCGCTGGCCCAGGCCCTGGCCGACACGCGCGCCGTGGCGGGTTGACCCCGATTCTGGCGCCCGCAATTGTCGGCATAATCAGCCCCTGGCCCGGAACGTCGCCGCCCCATGAACCTGCCCCAGCCCCACGCGCTGCACGCCGCCTTGCTCGACCATCCCGAGGCATTGCTGGTCGTGCGCCAGCCCTCGGCCCCGCCCAAGCCCGCCCCCGGGCAACCGGGGACGGCCTCCGACTACGTCCAGGCCACGCCCGAGATCTTCGTGGCCCTGGTCGCCCAGGAAGCGCCGCCGGGCTGGCGCGCCGCCGCCTTCAACGGCCATGTGGACCTGGGCACGGGCATACGCACGTCGCTGGCCCAGATCGTGGCCGAAGAACTGGAGGTGCCGCTTGAGCAACTGGATATGGTGCTGGGGCACACCAGCGCCGTCCCCAATCAGGGCCCGACCATCGCCAGCGCCAGCATCCAGATATCCGCCGTGCCGCTGCGCCGCGCCGCGGCCCAGGCGCGTGAACATCTGCTGACGCGCGCGGCCAGGCATTGGGGCGTCAGCGCCGATGTGCTGCGCGTGCGCGACGGCGTCGTGCACTTCGCGAACGGCAACGACCCGCGCACGCTGCCCTACGGCGCATTGCTGCGCGGCCAGCACGTCCGGCTGGAACTGGCCGCGCCCGACCAGCCCGTCAAGCTCAAACCCGCCGCCGAATACCGCCTCGTCGGCCAGGGGGCTGCCCGCGTGGACATCCCCGCCAAGGCCACCGGCGAACTCAGCTTCGTGCACGACGTGCGCGTGCCGGGCATGCGCCACGGCCGGGTCATCCGCCCGCCACATCCGGGCCGCGACGCGGGCGACTTCATCGGCCATTGCCTCATCGACGTAGACCGCGACTCGGTCGCCCACCTGCCCGGCCACGTCTACGTGGTGGTGCAGGGCGATTTTGTCGGCGTGGTGGCCGACCGCGAAGAACAGGCCATCGCTGCCATGCGTGCGCTGAAGGTCCGTTGGCACCCCGTGCCGCCCGCCCCCGACCTGAGCGACCTGTCACGGGCCATCCGCGCCAACCCGGCCCGCGCCCGCGTGCTGATCGACGACGCGGGCCTGGACGACGCCTGTGCCGGCGCGGCCCGGCATCTTCAACGCACCTACGTCTGGCCGTACCAGATGCATGCGTCCATCGGCCCGTCGTGCGCCGTGGCCGACTGCCGCGAGGGCCGGCTGACGGTCTGGGCCGGCACCCAGAACCCGCACATGCTGCGTACCGACCTGGACCGCCTGGTGAAACTGGGCGAAGGCAACATCGATATCGTCCGCCTGGAAGCCGCCGGCTGCTACGGCCGCAACTGCGCCGACGACGTCTGCGCGGACGCGGCCCTGCTGGCCATCGCAACGGGCACGCCGGTACGCGTGCAACTGACCCGCGAACAGGAACACCAGTGGGAACCCAAGGGCACGGGCCAGCTCATGGACGTGACCGCCGCCATCGATGCCGATGGCAATCTGCTCACCTACGATTTCGGCGTGCGCTACCCGTCCAACGACGCCCCGCTGCTCGCGCTGCTGCTGACCGGCGGCGTGTCCGGCGAACCGCGCACCCTGGAAATGGGCGACCGCACCGCCGCCCCGCCCTACCGCTACGCGCATCGGCGCATCGTCTGCCACGACATGGCGCCGATCATGCGCGCGTCCTGGCTGCGCGGCGTGTCCGCGCTGCCGAACTCGTTTGCGCACGACGGCATGATTGACGAACTGGCCCACGCGGCTGGCGAAGATCCCGTCGACTACCGCACCCGCCACCTGGACGACCGCCGCGCCGTCGAGCTCATCGAGGCCACCGCCGCCCGCGCCGGCTGGCGCCGCCTGTCGCCCGGCAGCCGCGGCCAGCCTGGCGCCGACGGCTTGCTGCATGGCCGCGGCGTGGCCTACGCCCGCTATGTACACAGCAAGTTTCCCGGCTTCGGCGCCGCCTGGGCCGCCTGGGTCATCGACCTCAGCGTGCACCCCGACAGCGGCCGCATCCGCATCGACCGTCTCGTCGTCGGCCAGGACACCGGCATGGTGGTCAACCCCGCCGGCGTGCGCCACCAGATCCACGGCAACATCAACCAGACGCTCAGCCGGTGCCTGCTGGAAAAGGTCGATTTCAACGACGCCGGCGTGGCCAGCCGCGAATGGGGCGGCTATCCGATCATCGGTTTCAAGGACCTGCCGCCCATCGACGTGCTGCTGATGCCGCGCCAGGACGAGCCGCCGATGGGCGCCGGCGAATCCGCCTCGGTCCCGGGGCCCGCCGCCATCGCCAACGCGCTGTTCGACGCCACCGGCCGGCGCTTCTATGCCGCCCCCTTCACGCCCGACGCCGTGCGCGCCGTGCTCACCGCGTGAGACGACGATGCGCGACAGATGGGCGGCCGGCGGCTGCCGGGCTCAGCGCCGGATCGCATCCTCGATGAACGCAGCCAGATCGCCGTTGAAGCGATCCGGCTCTTCGAGAAACGGCGCATGGCCCGCGCCGTCGTACACGATGCCGCGCAGCCGCCGATTCAGGTGCTTGGCGCGTTCCATCGACGGCCCGGCCTGCACCAGCGCGTCACGCGCGCCATAGACCAATAGCAGCGGCTTGCGCATTTCTCCCAACCCCTCCCGGGCAGCGATCGACATCGACGGCACGGCGGCCACCATCTCGGACGATGCCAGCGCTGCGTTGGCGAGCAGGCGCTGAAACGTAACCGCCTCGGGCTCGGTCTGGAAGCACAGCGCCAGGAAGGCCCGCTCGGCGTCCAGCTGCGTCCTCAAGTCGGTCGACGCCAGGTCGCGATACACGTCGGGATGGGGCGCGATCTGCGTCGGCGCCAGCTCGATCACGCCCCCGACATAGACGGCGCCAGCAATACGCCCGTCGCCGTAGGCGGCCAGGTAATTCGTCACGACGGCCGCGCCCAACGACCAACCCACCAGCACCGGATCGCGCGCCCCCGATGCGGCCATCACCGCTGCCAGGTCGTCTGCCCAGCGGCGGCCATCGGTATAGGCCTCTGCCGCCACGGGCTTGCCCGATAAGCCGTGGCCGCGCAGGTCATACGTGATCAGGCGGTAGCGCTGCAGCCGCGCACTGGCCACCTGGGCATCCCAGCTGAGGCGACTGCCCAGCAAGCCGTGGACGAAGATCACGGGCGGACCGTCGGGGTTGCCGGATTCCTGCACCGCCAGCGTGACGCCGTCGGGTGCGGTGACGCGGTACTGCCTGCTCAGGGCGGGCGACGTCGCGACGGCGGGCTTGGCTTCGGCCTGCGTCGGCGCCGCATGGGCGCCGGCCGGCGCCAGGCCGGCCGCCGCGGCGACGGTCAAGGCCAATGCCGCCAGCGTGGGACGCAAACCATGAAATGAGGGGTGATGCAGCATCAAGGCTGACTCCTGGATTCCGTAAGGGGTTTCCAGTCTCGACCCTCACACCAGTGTTAGAGTCAAGCCACCTATTGCCACGTCGGGCGTCGCCCGCCCTGCCCGCCATGAAGTCCAAGCCAGCCCCCCAGCCAGACGCGACGTCACCGGCGATGTCGATCGGTGCGCTTGCCCGAGCGACCGGCGCCAGCCTGCGCTCGATCCGTCACTATGACGACCACGGCCTGCTGGCCTCGGCCCGCGCCGACAACGGCTATCGCACCTTTTCGGCCGTCGCGGTGACGCAGGTACGGCAGATCCAGCGCCTGATCGCCACCGGCTTCAGCCTGGCCGAGATCCGCGGCTTTCCAGATTGCATGCGCATGATCGACGGGGCCGCCGCCTGCTCCGAAACCTCGGCCGCCCAGCGCCAGCGCCTCGCGTCGGTCGAACGACAGATCGCCGAACTTGAACGGCGCCGCGCACGCCTGCGGCAAATGTTGGCAGAAGGCGCGTCGACGGCGCCAAAGTAGCCCTGGCCGCACGGCGATCCACAAGCCGTCCAAGGCGACGACCCGCCCGGCCGGTCACGCCTGCAAACGCGGCTCCTGCTGCACGCACGCCACCAGGAAATCCATCACCGCCTTGACCGACGGCGAACGCCGCAGGTCCGGGTAGACGGTCAGCCAGATATCGCGCACCGGCGCCGCGCGGTCCACCGGCAGGCGCCGCAAGGCCGCATCGTCGTCGCCCACGATCGTCGGCAACACCACCGCCCCCACGCCGGCCCGGGCCGCCATCTGCTGCGCCGTCAGGTCGCTGGCCGTGAACACCACCGGCCGGTGCCGACGGATCTGGTGCAGCCAGGCCTGCTGCGGCAGATGGTCGACGCTTTCGTCATAGGCAATGAAGCGCCACTGTTCGGGCGGCAGCTCGCTCATCGCCGCGTTGGCGTACAGGCCGAATCGCACCGCGCCGATGCGCCGGCGCATCAACGCCGCCGCCTCGGGCCGCACCGTACGCAGGGCGATATCGGCCTCGCCCCGATCCAGCGCCACCAGCGACAGCGATGGCAGCAGCACGACATTGAGCTTGGGGTACGGCTCGCGCAGCGCGGCCATGCGCGGTGCAATGCAATGACTGGCCAGCGACGGCGGCGCACTCACCTTGACCGTGCCGGCCACCTCGATGGACGCCACGCGCGCCAACTGCCCGATGCCATGGCCGATGTCCTGCATGCCGCTGGCCAGCCGGGCCAGCGCCAGGCCATCCTCGGTCAATGGCCGGCTGCGAGGCAGGCGGTCCACCAGGCGCAGGCCCAGCGACTTTTCCAGCGCATCGATGCGCCGCCCGACCGTCGCATGCTCGACCTGCAATTCGCGGGCCGCCGCCGACAGCGAACCGGTGCGCGCCAGCACGGTGAAGCAATACAGGTCTTGCCAATCGAACATCGGGTTGTTTTCGAACGGATAAGGTGAATTATTGGGGAATTTTCTAACCTTTCTGGCCCTTTTACCATGCGGTCAGTCCAGATTCTTCCCCGACTTCTCACAGCCGGTGCTTGCCCACCGCGACCCGACAGGCAACCTCAGGATCTTCTCAGCCATGAAAGCCCTCTTCATCGAAAGCTACGGCGGCCCCGACGTGGTGCAACTGCGCACCGACCTGCCCAGGCCCGCCGCCGCCCCCGGCCACGTCCTGGTCAAGGTTGCCTACGCCGGCATCAATTTCATGGACGTGCACACGCGCCAGGGCAAATACGCCACGTCCGTCACCTACCCCGTGCGCCTGCCCTGCACCTTGGGCATGGAAGGCGCAGGCGAGGTCGTCCAGGTCGCTGCGGACGTCACGCACCTGGCCCCGGGCGACCGCGTGGCCTGGTGCATCGCCTGGGGCAGCTATGCCGAATACGCCAGCGTGCCGGTGTCCAAAGTCGCCAAAATTCCCGATGCCATTCCTTTCGACCTGGCCGCCGCAGCGATCTTCCAGGGGGCCACCGCCCATTACCTGGTCGAAGACATCGCCCGGCTCCAACCCGGCAGCAGCTGCCTCATCCACGCCGCCTCGGGCAGCATCGGCCAACTGCTGGTGCAGATGGCCAAACGCCGCGGCGCCACGGTCTTCGTCACGGGCAGCACCGCGCAAAAATGCGCCATCGCCCTGCAACGCGGCGCCGACCACGCCTTGCCGTATGACAACGGCGGCTTTGCCGACCGCATCCGCGAGGCCACCGGCGGCCAGGGCGTCGACGTCGTATTCGACTCGGTGGGCAGGGCCACCTTGCGCCACAGCCTGCGCGCCTGCCGCGCTCGCGGCCTGGTCATCAACTACGGCAACGTCTCGGGCTCGGTCACCGACCTGGACCCCATCGAACTCGGCGAAGCCGGCTCGCTCTTCCTGACCCGTCCGCGCCTGGCCGACCACTTGCAGGACGGCGCCACCGTGCAGCGCCGTGCAGACGCCGTCTTCGGCGCCATTCTGGAAGGCTCGCTGCGCATCGACATCGAAGGCCGCTACGCCATGGACGATGTGCAACGGATCCATGCGCGGATCGAATCGCGCCAGCAGATCGGCAAGGCGGTCATGCGGATCGGCGCAGATTAGGCTACAACTGCGCGAACAAGGCGCCTGCCCCTGCCGGCGCTGCATTCCTGCTCCCGACGGACCATGCCGTTTTCAAGCCAGCTTCTCGCAATTGCCCTCAGCGTCATGGCGTCTTCGGCCATGGCAGAAACGCCGTCGCCGGCTTCCGGTGCGCAAGCGCCTATCCGGATCCTTGCCCCGTCCGCGCCCTGCGACGTCACAACGGCCAGGCGCAGCGGCAAGGTCGAGGAAATCTACTGGACCAACGGCCCCTACCACGCACGCGTCAACACCGACGAGGTCGACCACTACGTCGACCTGGACGTGGTCATCAAGACGACCGGCTATCGGCCCGGGGACTGCATCGAAGCCACCATCCAGGCCAGCGATGGCCAGGATGTCGCCACGCAAGCCAGGGACATCGTGCTGCGCGGCCGGGTGAACGAAATCGGCTACGTCTTTTTCAAAGCGCCGATGCGCCGCTACACGGTGATCTTGAGATAACGGCCACCGCCACCGTCAACCTTCTGCGCCCGCGCCGCGAGCGCAGGGATCCGTGCGATTCAGGATTCTGACTGCGTGGCGCTCTCGTACACCAGAATCGCCGCGGCCAGATCCTCCAGCGCGGTACCGACGGCTTTGAAGACCGTGCGGCCCGATGAATCCCCGCGGCCTGCAATTCTCCCGTTGGCCAGATCCGCCAAATCTCCGGCGATATCGTCCCGAGAAAAGACACCCCGCGACATCGGACCGAGCAGCTCACCACTCTTTTGCAGCGCCTCTTGCGTATCGACGAACAGGCGCGCATGGCTGAAGCACGCATCGTCAGCTTCTCGCATCTGTGGCGTGAAACTGCCGATGAGATCAAGGTGGCTGCATGCACGCAGCGCCGAGCCCTGGATGAGCGGTTCGGTGGCGAGCGTCGCGCAACTGACAATATCGGCCTCACGAACCGCACCGGCCAGATCAGGCGCAACGCTTGCGTCAATGTCCTGGGCTCGCAGCGTTTCGGCAAGGGCTCTGGCCGCCTGGACATTCCGGTCCCATACCTGGACCTTCTCGATAGGCCGGACCGCTCGATACGCTTCGGGAATGAGGCTACCCACGCGCCCGCAGCCGACCACCAGCAAATGGCTTGCCGTCGCCGGAGCCAGGTAGGACGCGGCGAGCGCGGACGCTGCGGCGGTGCGACGCGATGTGATTTCGTTGCCGTCAATCAGGGCCAGCGGCTCCCCCGTCCTGGCGTCATAGAGAACATAGGTTGAGTACAGGCCAGGCAGGCCGCGGGCGGCATTGGCGGGATAGATGTTGACGGTCTTGATTCCCAAATACCGGTCACGCTGCCACGCCGGCATGATCAGCACCGTCATGGGAGACGCCTCGGGCGTCTCGTGCAGGGCGTGCACATGCCGCAAGGGCACCTCGCATCCAGAGATGAACATGGCTTCGAGCGCCGGAATGAGACGCTCGAAAGGCAGCGCCCGCTGCGTATCCGCAGCATTGATGATTTTCATGACTAGTCCTTTTCAGCCTGGAATGGAAACTTGCATCGGGTCATGCATCCAGCACGACGTCCTCGACAGGGATGGCCTGACAGGCCAGACAAACGCCCGGATCATCGGGCTCGCTGCCATGCAGATGGCGCACCTTGCCGGACACCAACCGCACCGCGCAGCTCTCGCATTGCCCAACGCGGCAGCCGCTTGCCATCTGCACACCCAGGGATTCCGCAAACGTCAGCAACGTGCCTTGCCCGGCCGTCCATTTCACTGAATCCCGCCCCGAACGGGAAAAGCGCACGTTGAAGGCTTCGTTGCCCGAGGGCGGCGTGGACGGAGAGCGGAACAGCTCGCTGAACATGTCGAAACGCGGAACGCCGCGCGCCACGAGTCCGTTGGTCACGGCCTCCATCATCGCGGGCGGTCCACACAGGTAAACGCGAGCCCGTCGTGCGATCAGGGCATCGTCAACGACGCTTGCATCGACGTAGCGCTTGGCCGTGAAATCGACGCCTTCCCGATCGCCTGGAAGCGGCGCTGCGTAATAGTCGTAGACGTGCAGCCGAGGCAATCGAGCACGGTGATGGGCAATACGCTCGCGAAACGCGTGTGTACCGCTGTTCTGGTTCGCGTAGTAGAGCCAGATGTCCGGCCCGTCCGCGCCATCCGGCAACGACTCGAGCAGGCTCAAGAACGGCGTAATGCCTATGCCGCCGGCAAACAACAAAAGCGGCTGCGGCGATTGGCGCGGAAGGACCCAACCTCCTGAGGGAGATCGCAGCGACACGACATCACCCACGCGCAGCCTGCGGTGCAAGAAGCCTGACATGCGCCCTTCAAAGGGCGTGCCATCGGCTGACTGCCCTTTTTGATGGCGTACCGCGATGCTGTAACGGCGCCGATGCGGCACGACGGCCGGGCCCGTCAGCGAGTACGCACGCGAGATCGGGATGCCGTCCCCTCCGTCCAGTTTCATCTCGATATGCTGTCCCGGGCGGTAGTCGGGCAATTCGACGTCATCCAGGGGTTCAAAGTGGATACCCAGCACGCCGTCGGCTTCCCGACGCAGTTCGCTGACGCGAAAGTCGCGATAACCCGGCCACTTTCGCTGGCGCACCTCGATGAGCGGGTCCAACTCGACGTCGCACAGAAACGAGCGTAACGGCGAGGATCCACTGACCGGGTCGTGGTGGTCCGCGGAGATCAAGCTATTGAAATTGCTGTTGGCCAAGCCCTCTGTGGACAGGCCATCGCGATCGAGTTCCGGGCAGCCTTGCCACCACCCGAACTCCGCCACGACGACACCATCGGCCAGTTGGGGGGTAATGCGGGCGACGAACCGGGCCTGCCCAACACGCGTGCGGATGCGTATCCAATCCCCATCCAGAATGCCTTTTGCATTGGCAAGCACGGGACTGAGTTCGGCGATGGGGTCCGGCGCCCTTTTGCGCAGCGATGTCAGGCTGCGATGCTGGCTGTGGCAATAGAAGCCGTTCTTGGCCGAGCTCAACACATAAGGAAAGCGGCCCTGGCGCGTCGCGTTCGGATCGCATGGCGTATCGGCGGGCTCTACAAATGCAGCCAATGGCGGCTGGCGGTGCCGAAGCAGGTTTTCCGAATAAAGCTCGACGCGCCGCGTGGGCGTTGCGAACCCACGCACGCCAGTGGCTGTCGGGCGCGCATACTTCCTTTCGCCCGCGTCGACCGGGCAGGCGATGCCCTCCGGGCGTTGACGCAACTGTTCCACCGAGATTCCCGAGGGTTCCAGGATGTGGTCCCACCCCGCTTGCACACTGCCGCCGAAGAATTCGTCACCCAAGCCGAGCCGACATGCGAGATCGAACACGATGTCGTTGTCCGAGCGAGATTCCCCGCGCGGCGGCACCATTCGCTGGCGCAACTGGACCCATCCCGCGGCACGGTCGCTGATCTCGAAGCCGACTCGCAGCCCCTCGCGCTCCCAGGGCGTGTTGACGGGCAGAAAAATGTCCGCGTACCTGGCCGCCGGGGTCTCGAACAGGTCGCAATGCACATGAAACTCGAGTTCGGAAAGCGCCTGGCGCGCCTGCGAGGTATCCGCCTGTGAAACCGGCAGGTTCGTGCCGAACGCCACCATGGCGCGCACCTTGTACGGTTGTCCTTCCAGAATCGCCCGATAGGTGTCGCGTGCCGTCACCCAGCCATGGGCCGGCGGGCCGATAGGCCGCTCATCAATGCCAAGCGCCTTCATCCTCTGCGCTTCACTCAACAGGGAAAGCGCGTTTACCGCGTTGATGGGCGGCCCGATGCGCACGCGGTTGCCGCCAATACGGTCAAAACTGCCGGTCAGCGCGTACAGCGTGGCCACCGCGCGCTCCGATTGCGTGGCATTGGCGTGTTGGCCGATGCCTGTCCAGGCGTGGTACGCGATGCGTCCGAGCGAACCGAAAAGCGCCGCTGCCGCGTGCAGCGAGGCCGCGGGCACGCCGGTAATGCTCTCGACTTCCCTCGGCCCGTAATGGGCACTGGCCTGGGCAAGCAATTCAAACGCAGGATGGCAGACCAGCCCCGCGACGCCGCACACATCGACAGTCACCGCGCCGCGCAAGCGAAAATCCGCGCTCTGCTGTGGCTGCGCAGCCTGCTCGGTGTCGTATGGACAGACGCAATGGCGTGCGTCGTTCCATACCAGGAAGCGGTTGCGCACCGCATCAGGCCAGACATCCTGCTCGCGCAGGAACTGCCCGTTGTCGCTGCGCACCAGCAGCGGGCCGTTCGTCCAATCGCGCACGAACGCCTCGTCGTACCGGCCTTGCGCGATCAGCAGGTGGACCAGGCCCAACGCCACTGCCGCATCCGTGCCCGGACGTACCGGCAGCCAAACGTCGGCCTGGCGGGCGAGTGCCGTGGGCCGGGGATCGACCACGACCATCTTTGCGCCACGCATGCGGCCCTTGCCAATGGCCGATGCCTGCGCGAGCCACGTGTTCGCAGGGTTATGCCCCCACAGGACGATGAGGTCGGCCTCGGCGTAATCGGCAGGCGGCATGCCACAGCCGAAGGTGAACGCATGCGCGTAGTCCTTGTGCCAATTGCAGACCTCCGTCGCGTAACAGATATTGGGGCTGCCAAACAGGCGAACGAAGCGCTCGATCCAGTCGATGCTGTCGCTCAGCGGCGTGCCGCTGGGCGTCGTGACGGAGAACACGACCGACTCCGCACCGCTTTCAGCGCGAATGCTGCCAAGCCGCCGCGCCGTCTCGGCCAGCGCCTCTTCCCAACTGATGCGCACCCAGCCCGGATCGGGACTTCCTTTCGGATTGGTGCGACGCAAAGGGTATTGCGGGCGGTGGGGGCTGTGCACCAGCTCAGGCGCTGATTTGCCCTTCATGCACATCGCTTCGCCCGTCGGATGCGACGGATCCGGGCGAACGGAAATCAACATGTCTCCGCGCACCTCGTTGACCGTACCGCATCGCGAACGGCAAAGCGTGCAATACCCCTGCTTGGATTCTGTCGGCATCACGATCAAGCGTGCTCGTCGAGGGTCAGGGCATGACCGGAGGAACGTAGTCGAGCGTACGCCCCAGGAACCAGAGCATGAAGAGCACGAGCGGCGCGTGGACCAGCAATTGCAGGAACGTAAAGCCCACGATGTCGCGTGCTTTCAGCGCCAGGACGCCAAGCAGCGGCAGCATCCAGAAGGGATTGATCAGGTTCGGAAGCGCTTCCGCGGCGTTATAGACCTGCACTGCCCAACCCAGGTGCACCTTGAGCGCGTTGGCGGCCTGCATGACGTAAGGCGCCTCGATGATCCACTTGCCGCCGCCCGACGGAATGAAGAAGCCCAGGACGGCGGAATACGCACCCATCATCACCGCGAAGGTGTCGGTGTTGGAGATGCTGACGAACAGGTGCGCGATGCGGTCCGACAACGCAATGCCATCATGCCCCTTGGCGGTCGTCAGCATTGCCGCGATGGCGCCGTACAAGGGGAATTGAATGATGACGCCCGCGGTGGAAGGCACCGCGCGCGTCACGGCATCGAGGAAATTCCGGGGACGCCAATGCAGCAACAAGCCGAGCAACAGGAACAGCAGGTTGTACGTATTGAGCCCTGAAATGGCCACGAGCGGACTTTTTGCCATGAATTCCTGTGCCAACCAGCCAAATCCAAGCGCACACAGAAGAATTGTCAGCAAGGGGCTGCGCTCGAACCATTCACCGGGGCGACGCTTGGCCGGATCCTGGGCAGCCGGCTTGAACTCGGCAAGGTCCACACCCAGATCCTGGGCCGTGACGGCATTGGCACCGGTAGGCGCCGAAAAAAAGCAGATCGCCACCGACACGACGATCAGCACAGCGGCCATGACCATGGACTGCCAAAGAAAGATGGTCTGGCTGAACGGGATCACGCCGGTGATATCCAGGATGCTCTTTGGCAGGCTGCCTGGGTTGGCCTGCAACTGGGCGGCAGACGAACTCAAGCCCAACGCCCAGGTTGCGCCCAGGCCAAGGTACGCCGCGGCGCCAGCGGCCCGATAATCCACCCGCAGGTCGGCACGGCGGGCCAAGGCTCGGGCATAGAGCGCGCTGAAGATCAGCGAGACGCCCCAGTTGAAAAGCGACAGGATCATGCTGATCAGCGCCACATACGCAATCCCCTGCCTGCCGGACCTGGGCACCGCGGCCAATCGCTGGATAAGGCGAGCGGCAGGCGGCGACGTCGCCACAACGTAACCGCCAATGGCAACGACCGCCATCTGCATCGTAAAGACGATCAAACTCCAGAACCCATCGCCAAACGCCCTGGCCACGGCTTGGGGGGTCGACCCATTGGCCATTGCCGCGCCCGCGACGACGATCACGGCGATGGCAGCGAAGACAAAGGCGTCGGGAAACCAGCGTTCCGCCCACGCAGTGAAACGCAGGCCAAGGCGGCTGAGCAGGCCCGTGCTGCGTTCGATGTCAGGCGGCGTGCCGGGCGGTGCGTCGCCTGGCGCAGCAGGATGGGCAGGAATGCTCGATGACGATTGCATGGGAGTCTCCATTTCTCGGAAATGTTGGCGTTCCTCGAGACACATCCGACGACGCGCGAATGTGCATGCTATTGATCGTCACGCAGTATTCATAATTCTTTTATTGAATGCAGCAATATATAATTTATCTATGAAAGTCACGATCAAGCAGCTGGAACACTTTGTGGCGGCCGCCATGACCGGCCAGGTGTCCCGGGCGGCCCAACGCTGCTACGTCAGCCAACCGTCGCTCACGACGTCGTTGAAGAATCTTGAGGCCCTCCTGGGCGTTCCGCTCTTCACGCGGCACGCCGCGGGCTTGAGACTGACATTGCAGGGGGAAGGATTTCTGCGCCATGCGGAACACGTGCTCGCATCGCTGGAAACGGCCATCGCCGAGACCAAGGATTCGATCTCCTCGCTCGAAGGCCGCGTGAAACTGGCCATCACGGATACGGTGTCGGAGTACGTGCTGCCCAAGATCATCGGGGCGATGCGCCGGCAACTGCCGCTCGTCTCGTTTGAACCCGTTGAACGCAACCGCCTTCAAATTGAAAACGGCATACGCAACGGGTCGTTCGACCTGGCCGTCGTCCTCGTTTCAAACCTGACTCCCACAGCGGACTTTCACCAGGAAAAACTGCTGAAATCCGAGCGCCGGCTATGGACGTCGCTGGATCATCCCCTTGCCGGCCGCCCGTCGGTAGCGTTGTCCGAACTGGCAGACCAGCCGTTCATCCTGCTGGACATGGACGAGCATGTGGCAACCGTCAATCGCTACTGGGGCGCCAGCAAACTCAAGCCCAACGTCATATTCCGTACCAAGTCGATCGAAGCGGTGCGCAGCCTGGTCGCGCAGAATGTCGGCGTCACGATTCTTTCCGACCTCGTTTTCAGGCCGTGGTCCCACGACGGGGGAAGAATACGCAGGACGGTGATGGCAGGATCCGTTCCGTCGATGGACCTGGGTCTCGTCCATCGACGCGACGCCGACCTGTCCAAGGCCGCCAGCGCCTGTGCACGCGTCTTGCGGTTGCTGGCAAAAAGCCTGTTGCGAGAATCGCATCTGCAGGTCGACGGCTCGTCCGACGCCGCGGCGGACTGATCCTGGCTCTTGGCTGCCCTTTTTTCGCTCGCTTTTCTGCCCGCTTTTCTGCCCGCTTTTCTGCCGGCTTTTCTGCGCATCCTTTCCTGCGCATCATCAAGGGCCATCATCAGGGCGAGCCGAGCCGGCGCGCGCCACGCCAGCCACCGGTCTGCCCTGTGGGCCGCGCAAACGCAAAAAAGCCGGCCCGCTTTCGCGATACCGGCTTTCAGCCAAAAGTGTCGGGAAACACTTTCAAGAATTCGACCACATCAAGTGGTCGGGGCGAGAGGATTCGAACCTCCGACTCCTGCGTCCCGAACGCAGTACTCTACCAGGCTGAGCTACGCCCCGAGTCTTACTACATCTAGTCTTTCGACTACTGACTTCGTTGCGCTCAGTGCAACCAAATCATTTTTCGCTTTCCACCAAAGGGCTTGGGGGTTCCAAGATCCTCGGGTTTTGGTGAACTTATTTCGCTGCCTTTCGGTTAGCGATCTCTATTCACCGCGAAAGCGCAGAATTCTAACAGAGAATTTAGAAAAGGGGAAACGGGGTAGTTCGACAACGCTTCGCGGGCCCGGTCTGCCTCGGCCACGGCGGCCTGGCGGGCGTGGTCCAGCGCGTCGGTGGCCTGGATGGCGGCGGCCACGGCGGCGAAGTCGGCGTCGCCCGTCTTGATGGCGTCGCGGATCAGTTGCTGCTGTTCGGGCGTACCCACTTCCATCACGCGGATCAGCGGCAGCGTGGGTTTGCCTTCACGCAGGTCGTCGCCCACGTTCTTGCCCAGCGCGGTGGCGTCGCCGCTGTAGTCCAGCACGTCGTCCACCAACTGGAAGGCCGTGCCCACATGGCGGCCGTAGGCGGCCGCGGCGGCTTCCTGCTCGGGCGTGGCGCCCGCCAGCACGGCGCCAACCTGGGCGGCGGCCTCGAACAGCTTGGCGGTCTTGTAGCGCACCACCTGCAGGTAGCGTTCCTGCGACACGTCCGGGTCGTGCACGTTCAAGAGCTGCAGCACCTCGCCCTCGGCGATCACCGTGGTGGCCTCGGACAGGATGCTCATGATGCGCATCGAGTCGGCCTCGACCATCATCTCGAACGAGCGGGAATAGAGATAGTCGCCCACCAGCACGCTGGCGGCGTTGCCGAACACTGCGTTGGCGGTGTCGCGGCCACGACGCAGGTCGGATTCGTCGACCACGTCGTCGTGCAGCAGCGTCGCGGTATGGATGAATTCCACCACGGCGGCCAGCAGCTGGTGATGCGTCCCTTCATAGCCCAGGGCGCGCGCCACCATCAGTACCATCGCCGGGCGCATGCGCTTGCCGCCCGCCCCGATGATGTAGTCGCCGATCGTACGGATCAGCACCACCTCGGAATTCAGCCGCTCGCGGATAACCGCATCGACGGCTTTCATATCGTCAGCTATGGGGGCAATGAGCGCGGGGAGATTCAAGACGTATCCGGAGTGTGAAACGAGCCGCGTGTAACAGCTCTTACCGCTGGGCCCGCCAGGAAGGCAGGGGGGGATTCGACCAGCGATTATACGGGGTGTCACGAACCGTAGCCGGGCCGGGCGGCGCCCGGCGGCCAAGGTCCGGACGCCGCCCGGCCTCCCTCAGGAACAGGGATCAGACCCCGTTTTTCCCCGGCAGCCCCCCTCTTGCGCGGCGTCCGTACGACACCTAAACCCTTACCCTGCAAGCGCTTTTTGACTTTTCCCCAGCCCCACGCTAATATCCCGGATTCGGTCAGTGATGGCCGAATTACGTCGGTGAATTACGCACTTGTCTTGCGCGTCTATGCAGCCCGCCAGAACACCCAGGCCGGCAAGAATAGACAAAACCGCTTCAGGCAAGTACCGCCAGCCCAGCAGGGCCGGCTGCGAATAAGCCCATTTACCTATTTAAGGAATACCCCATGTACGCGGTCGTAAAAACCGGTGGCAAGCAGTACCGTGTTGCCATTGGCGAAAAACTCAAGATAGAACAGATACCGGCAGACATTGGGCAAGAAATCACCCTGGATCAAGTGCTGTCCGTGGGCGAAGGCGACCAACTCAAAGTTGGCACGCCCCTCGTCTCGGGCGCCGTGATCAAGGCAACGGTTCTTGCGCAAGGCCGCCACGACAAGGTCAAGATCTTCAAGATGCGCCGTCGCAAGCACTATCAGAAGCGTCAGGGCCACCGTCAGAACTACACCGAAATCCGCATCGAAGCCATCACGGCTTGAGAAGCGACTCGGTACCACATTAGCAGGAGCTAAAAATGGCACAGAAAAAGGGCGGCGGCTCTACGCGAAACGGACGCGACTCAGAATCGAAGCGTCTGGGCGTCAAGGCTTTCGGCGGTGAACTGATTCCCGCTGGTTCGATCATCGTGCGTCAGCGCGGTACCCGTTTCCACGCTGGCGTGAACGTCGGCATGGGCAAGGACCACACCCTGTTCGCGCTGATCGACGGCAAGGTTCAATTCGGCTTCAAGGGCGCGTTGAACAAGCAAACCGTTTCGATCGTCGCCGCCGAGTAATCGGCAATCGCGTCCGCGGCCTACGCGGCGGACGCAGCACGATCCGGCAAACGGCAAGGTCGCCCTGGCGACCTGCCCCACGCCAGAACGGCAAAAGCCCTGTCGCACGCGGCAGGGCTTTTTTCCTTCCAGGCCACCGCAACCGCGGCGCGGCCTCTTAATTCATACACGCGCAGACATCATGAAATTCGTAGACGAAGCCACCATTGAAGTCGTCGCCGGCAAAGGCGGCAATGGCGTGGCGAGCTTTCGCCGCGAAAAATTCATCCCCAAAGGCGGCCCGGACGGCGGCGACGGCGGACGCGGCGGCACGATTTACGCGGTCGCCGACCGCAACATCAACACGCTGATCGACTTCCGCTACGCGCGCCTGCACCGCGCCAAGGGCGGTGAAAACGGCCGCGGCTCGGACCAATATGGCGCCGCCGCCCCGGACATCACGCTGCGCGTGCCCGTCGGTACCGTCATCCACGACGCCGAAACCGGCGAAGTCCTGTTCGACCTGAACACGCACGACCAGAAAGTCGTGCTGGCCGCCGGCGGCCAGGGCGGCATGGGCAACATCCACTTCAAGTCCAGCCTGAACCGTGCGCCCCGCCAATGGACGCCCGGCAAGGAAGGCGAACATCGCTACCTGCGCATGGAACTGAAGGTGCTGGCGGACGTGGGCCTGCTGGGCCTGCCCAACGCAGGCAAGTCCACGCTGATCACGCGCATCTCGAATGCCAAGCCGAAGATCGCGGACTACCCCTTCACCACGCTGCACCCCAACCTGGGCGTCGTGCGCACGTCGCCGTCGCGCAGCTTCGTCGTGGCCGACATTCCCGGCCTGATCGAAGGCGCCTCCGAAGGCGCGGGCCTGGGCCACCTGTTCCTGCGCCACCTGGCGCGTACCCGTGTGCTGCTGCACCTGGTGGACGTATCCACCCCCGACCCGGACGCCGATCCGGTCGAGCAAGCGGTCAAGGACGCGCGCGCCATCGTCGAAGAGCTGCGCCGCTACGATCCGGAACTGGCCGAAAAGCCCCGCTGGCTGGTCCTGAACAAGCTGGACATGGTGCCGGACCCCGAAGACACCAAGCGCCGCTTCCTCGAACTCTACGACTGGAAGGGCCCCGTGTTCGCCATTTCGGGCCTGACGGGCGAAGGGACGCAGGACATGCTGTACGCACTGCAAGACTACCTGGACGCCGAGCGCGAAAAGGAACACGTGTCGCAAGACCAGGCCGACGGCACCTACGTGGCGCCGGACCCCCGCTTCGACGACAAGCGTTCCGATGCCGACAAGCCCGCGGCGCCGCGTGGCGGTGACGAATAAGCCATAATCGCAGTCCTTCCGATTACGTCTTTTCTCGCCGCAGCCGGGCCCCAACATGTCTGCTGAATCACCCGCCGTTTCCGTCGTCACCCACGCCCAGCGCCTGGTCGCCAAAGTCGGCTCGTCGCTGGTCACCAACGAAGGCCGCGGCCTGGACCGCGCCGCCGTCGCCCACTGGGCCGCGCAGATCGCTTCCCTGCACAAGCAGGGCAAGCAGATCGTGCTGGTTTCCAGCGGCGCCATCGCCGAAGGCATGGCGCGGCTGGGCTGGCGCAAGCGCCCGTCGGTCATGCACGAGCTGCAGGCCGCCGCGGCGGTCGGCCAGATGGGCCTGTGCCAGGCCTATGAAGCCGCCTTCGCCGAATACGGCCTGCGCACCGCGCAGATCCTGCTGACCCACGAAGACCTGGCCGACCGCCACCGCTACCTGAACGCGCGCAGCACCATCTTCGCGCTGCTGCGCCTGGGCGTAGTGCCCATCGTCAACGAGAACGACACGGTCGTCACCGATGAAATCCGCCTGGGCGACAACGACACGCTGGGCGCCCTGGTCACCAACCTGATCGAAGCCGACACGCTGATCATCCTGACGGACCAGCGCGGCCTGTACGACTCGGACCCCCGCAAGAATCCCGACGCCAAGTTCATGGCGCACGCCCAGGCCGGCGATGCGTCGCTGGAAGCCATGGCGGGCGGCGCCGGCAGCGGCATCGGCACCGGCGGCATGCTGACCAAGGTGCTGGCCGCCAAGCGCGCCGCGCACAGCGGCGCGCACACCATCATTGCCTCGGGCCGCGAACCCAATGTGTTGACCCGTCTGGCGCAAGGCGAATGCATCGGCAGCGAATTGCGTGCCGTGCTGCCCGTGTGGTCAGCCCGCAAGCAATGGCTGGCCGATCACCTGCGCTTGCGGGGCCGCGTGGTGCTGGACGACGGCGCCGTGCAAGCGCTGCTGCGCGAAGGCAAGAGCTTGCTGCCGATCGGCGTCGTCGAGGTCGAAGGCGAATTCGGCCGCGGCGACGTCGTCGCCTGCGTCGACAGCCAGGGCCGCGAATGTGCCCGCGGCCTGATCAACTATTCGTCGGCCGACACCCGCCGCATCCTGCGTCAGCCTTCATCGCAGATCGCCCGCATCCTGGGCAGCATGACCGACCCCGAGCTCATGCACCGCGACAACCTGGTCGTACTGTAGCCAGCCGCCGCGCAGGCTGGCTTGCGCCGGCCTGCGGGCCTCTGCTACCCCGGCCCTGCCGCAGCGTGCGGCAGCAGCATGTAGCCCCACCCGCGCACCGCCAGCACCGGCAATTCGAAATTGCGCCGCCGCGCCTTGGTGCGCAAGCGTGACACCAGCACGTCCACCCGCCGCGCACCGTCCTGGGGATCCCGCGCCGCATCGGGAAAAAACCCTTCGCGCGGCAAGCACTGCCCCGGTGCGCTCAACAGGCTGACAAAAAAAGCACGCTCGGTGTGCGTCAGTGGCAGGCGTTCGCCGCCCGGCCCCGCGAGCATGCGGCCTCGTGCATCGACACGCCACCGCGGCCGCAAGGCAAGCGCTGGACGACCGCCGCGAATCAAGTTGCGCAGCACCGCATCCCATTCTTCGTCCGTCGCATTGGGCGGCACGCACGCGTGCGCGCCGGCGTCCAGCGCGGCAATCCGCGCCCGCGGACAGTCCGAAGACGGCTGCCAGACCACCCGCGTGGCAGGCGCCGCAAGGCGCAGCGAAAGGATCAGTGCCGACAGGCCCTGCCCTGCGCCAAACAGCACAATCGCGTCAGCCGACTCGTCGTCCAGACGTGCCAACAGATGATCCGGCGACTCGCACAGGCTGACCCGCCAGCGGAATTGGCGTAAGGTAAGCACGAACTTATTGCACGCTATTCCATCAAGTTGCACGACGAGGACGTGACCTACTTCCTGCATGCGATCGTCTCCCCCAACGTATCACGTAAGTAATATTTATAGCTACCAAAGTGCCGAAGGCGCAAGCTTCAATCGACGCGTGAAAACATTTTCAGACCGACTGAAGCACGCCCGTCTTTTGCGTGGCCACACGCAAAAGACCGTCGCACGCCTGGCGCGCCTCTCGCAAAGCGCGATTGGCAGCTATGAAAGCGGGCTGCGTCATTCCAGCCGTTCACTGCGCAAGCTGGCCCAGGTTCTCAAGGTCGAGCTCGAATGGCTTGAAACCGGCAAAGGCCCCATGGAGCTGCCCATGGAAGGCTACGATCTCAGCGATACGCTGCCGCCGTCCACCGGCGTGTCCGAATCGTTGCCGCGCCCGGCCGCCCGTCGCCCTCGTCCGCAGGCGCCCTGGCCTTTCCCCAACATCGCTCCCGCGCAGTTCGACACACTGACCCCGGACGACAGGGCCATGCTCGAAGCCCTGACGCAGACCTTCATTGAAACGGTGCAAGCGCGCCGCGGCATCAAGCCGCGCGGCCGCAAGATCAGTTGATGCCCTCGGGCGAATACCCGGCCGCATGAAAAAAGCCCGGCATTGCCGGGCTTCTTGTTTGCGCGCGCCTGGGATCAGGGCTTGGCGGGTGCGGGTGCCGGCGCAGCGCCAGCAGCCGGCGCGCTCTCGCCACGGATCTTCGCGGCGATGTCGGACGCGGCCTGCGCCGAAGGCACGCCAAAGGCCAGCACGCCGCGGTTCAGGGGCTCGCCGATACGGGGCGCAGCGATCAGCTCGCGATCGATCACCAGCGCCAGCATGTTGCCGACGTTCTGGGTGCTGACTTCGGTGAGCTTACGGGTGCCGGCGTCCGAGAAGCGCAGGCCGACGAAGTTGGCGCCTTGACGGTCGACCAGGGCCGCGGCTTCGGTCAGGTCAGCGCGGGTCAACACCGGTTGCTGTTGCAGATAGATCTTGCCGTCAGGCAGGTTCAGTTCAACCAGGCCGGCGCCCGGCTGGCTCTGCGCCACGTAGAACTCGACGATCGACGCGGTCGCCGGTTGCTGGGCGGAAGGCTGCTGCTGGCCCGCCGTGTCGGGCGTGGCGGCGGCGCCGGATTTGGTCGGGGCGGTCTTGCAACCTGCAAGCGCAAGGGTCATGACGACCAGTGCAGGCGCCAATTTGCGTAGGGTCAGTTGCATGCTCGATTCCTTCTTAAGTGGACTGGAGCCGAAGGACTGACCCCCGGCTGACGGGAAAAAGTGTACAGAACATGTATGGCAGTGTCTCCGCAGACTGATTCCAAATGTAAACCGGTACTACGGCCAGCGCCATGACACGCACCTGCTTCGCGTCCTGCGCCTGTACTCGGGCCTGCGCCGGAAGGCCCGGCGCTTGGCGCCTGCCGGCCACGCCCGCCTTACCGCGATGCAGCATCGCTCTCCATTCGCCTGCGGCCCTGGCAGGCTCTATACTTCGCTTTCGCGCAGGGGTACTCGTCGCGCCTTGATGGTCCGACGTGTTGAGAGAGTCCCTTCGTACCAGTACGGATAATGCCGATGCTGGGAGCCGTATTCCCGCCATGCCCGCATGGCGGGAGTCCATTCCCGATCGGCTCCAAACCATTCGCTTGGAGCTTTCCATGAACGCCAATCCCAAATTCCTGGCCGCCACCGCCGAAGTCGACGCGGCCGCGGTCGCCCCCTTGCCCAAATCCCGCCGGGTCTACGAAGTCGGTTCCCGCCCCGACATCCGCGTGCCCTTTCGCGAGATCGAGCAAGACGACACCCCCACCATGTTCGGCGGTGAAAAGAACCCACCGCTGACGGTCTACGATTGCAGCGGCCCCTACACCGACCCCGACGTCAAGATCGACATCCGCCGCGGCCTGCCCGAACTGCGCCGCGCCTGGATCGAGGAGCGCGGCGACACGGAAGTGCTGTCCGGCCCCACCAGCGACTACGGCAAGGAACGCCTGACCGATCCCAAGCTGACGGCCATGCGCTTTGACCTGCAACGCCCGCCCCGCCGCGCGGTGGCCGGCGCCAACGTCTCGCAGATGCACTACGCCCGCCGCGGCATCATCACGCCGGAAATGGAATACGTGGCGATCCGCGAAAGCCTGCGCCGCGAACACTATCTGCAAACGCTGCGCGACAGCGGCCCGGACGGCGAAAAGATGGTCAAGCGCCTGCTGCGCCAGCATCCCGGCCAATCGTTCGGCGCCGCCATCCCCGCCGCGATCACCCCGGAATTCGTGCGCGACGAGATCGCCCGCGGCCGCGCGATCATCCCGGCGAACATCAACCATCCCGAAGTCGAGCCGATGGCCATCGGCCGCAACTTCCTGGTGAAGATCAACGCCAACATCGGCAACTCGGCCGTCAGCTCCGGCATCGGCGAAGAAGTCGAAAAGATGACCTGGGCGATCCGCTGGGGCGGCGACACCGTGATGGACCTGTCCACGGGCAAGCACATCCACGAAACCCGCGAATGGATCATCCGCAACTCGCCGGTGCCGATCGGCACGGTGCCGATCTACCAGGCGCTGGAAAAGGTCGACGGCAAGGCCGAAGAACTCACTTGGGAAATCTTCCGCGACACGCTGATCGAACAAGCCGAGCAAGGCGTGGACTACTTCACGATCCACGCGGGCGTGCGCCTGCCTTTCATCCCCATGACGGCCGACCGCATGACCGGCATCGTCTCGCGCGGCGGTTCGATCATGGCCAAGTGGTGTCTGGCGCACCACAAGGAGAGCTTCCTCTACGAACGTTTCGAGGAAATCTGCGAAATCATGAAGGCCTACGACGTCAGCTTCTCGCTCGGCGACGGCCTGCGCCCGGGTTCGGGCTACGACGCAAACGACGAAGCCCAGTTCGCTGAACTGAAGACCCTGGGCGAACTGACGCAAGTGGCCTGGAAGCACGACGTGCAGGTGATGATCGAAGGCCCCGGCCACGTGCCGATGCAGATGATCAAGGAAAACATGGAGCTGCAGCTGGAACACTGCCACGAGGCGCCGTTCTACACGCTGGGCCCCCTGACGACGGACATCGCCCCGGGCTACGACCACATCACCTCGGGCATCGGCGCGGCACTGATCGGCTGGTACGGCACGGCCATGCTCTGTTATGTGACGCCCAAGGAACACCTGGGCCTGCCGAACAAGAAGGACGTGAAGGACGGCATCATCACGTACAAGATCGCCGCCCACGCCGCCGACCTGGCCAAGGGCCACCCCGGCGCGGCCATCCGCGACAACGCCCTGTCCAAGGCACGCTTCGAATTCCGCTGGGACGACCAGTTCAACCTGGGCCTGGACCCGGACACGGCCAAGGAATTCCACGACGAGACGCTGCCCAAGGACTCGATGAAGGTGGCCCACTTCTGCTCGATGTGCGGCCCGCACTTCTGCAGCATGAAGATCACGCAAGACGTCCGTGATTATGCGGCTGCCCAGGGTGTCAGCGAGAAGGATGCGCTGCAAAAGGGAATGCAGGAAAAATCAATCGAGTTCGTTAAGAAAGGGGCCGAGGTTTATCATCGGCAGTGATTGCTGATTCGGTTTCTTTTCTGAATTGATTGGTCTTAGAAGTGCGTGCGGTTGAGTTCTTGAGC
>NZ_JCBANA010000020.1:0-87506 GCF_059760725.1 Achromobacter sp. 1014246743 | reverse complement strand
CGTCAGCGCCTTCCGCGAAAAACGCGCACCGCGCTTCACGGGCCGCTAGGCGGCCCATCCGGCGACCGGCGTCAGAACTTGTAGCTGACGCTGGCGATCACGCTGCGCCGCGCGCCGTACCAGCAATCGCCGCGCGACAGGCACGTAGCCAGGTAGGTCTTGTCCAGCAGGTTGTTGACGTTCAAGGCATAGCGCCACTGGCTGGTTTCGTACGAGACCATGCTGTCCACCAGCCACACCGGTGGCAGCTTCGGCCCGTTGCCGTCCCGGAACGAGGCCATCCAGCGCGCGCCGGCGCCCACGGTGAAGCGCCCATCCAGGTTGTCCAGCCCGAAGCGGTAGCGGCCCCACGCCGCAGCCTGATGGCGCGGTATGCCTTCCAGCTTCGGGTCCAGGTCGATGTAGTTGTAGTGGGCAATCACGTCGAACGACGACGTCACCTGGCCGCGCCATTCCAGTTCCACGCCACGGGTGCGCGTCTTGCCGGTCTGGATGTTGTTCAGCGCCGATGTCGGATCCGGCACCAGGCGGTTCTTCTCCCGCAGGTCATACACCGACGCGGTGGCCAGGTGGCCGCCATCGGCCGACTGGTACTTCACGCCCGCTTCCCACTGCTTGCCTCGCAGCGGCTTGTACAGCTCGGGCACGGCGCCCTCGGGCGTGCTGCGCGTGGTGCTGGCGACCGGCGTGAACGATTCGCTGTAGCTGACATACGGCGACCAGCCATTGCTGGCCGCGTACATCAGCCCGAAACGCTTGGTGGTGGCCTGGACCTTGTCCGCATCCCCCCCGTCGAGCTGGCTGCGCGCGCGATCATGGCGCAGGCCCGCCGTCACGATCCAGTGCTGGCCGAACTTCATCTGGTCCTGCAGGTAAAGGCCCGTCTGGCTCTGCGTGAACCGCGGTTCGCCCGTCAGTTCCGGAATGTAGCCATTGCCGTAGACCGGCGCATAGGCGTCAATCGAATCCTTGCCGCTGCCGCTTTCGCGGTCGCGGCGATAACGTGCCCAGTCCAGCCCCAGCAGCAGCTTGTGCGTGACGGCGCCGGTACGCACCTCACCGGTCAGGTGCTGGTCCAGCGTATCCATGCGCACTTTGGTGATCGTGTCATCGGCATAGCGGCCGATGATGCGCTGGTTGATCGGATCATCCGCCCAGCCGCCCGGCTCCGTGAACGAATCCGCGTAGTGCGTGAAGTACGTCACCTTGTTGTTGGCATGCCGAAAGCCCTGGCTGAACGACCATTTGTCGTTGAACTTGTGCTCGAACAACCAGCCGATGCTGCGGCGCTCCGAATCGTAACGGTCGTGATCGGGTTCGCCAATGAAGCGATAGGTCGGGATGGTGCCATTCGGATTCGGCGTGCGCATGCCGGACCACGGCATGAACTGGGCCGTCGACCCGGACTTGTCCTTCTGGTACAAGGCCTGCAACGTGAAGGTCGTGGCGGCGCTGGGCTTCCACGTCAGCGAGGGCGCCACCAGCGCGCGGTCGTCCGGCACGTGGTGCACTTGCGTATCGGCATCGCGCCCCAGCGCCACCAGTCGATACAGCCATTGGCCGTCTTCGGTAATGGGGCCCGTCAGGTCCATCTGCACCTGCTTGCGCCCGTGGTTGCCGAACTGCACCCCCACCTCGCGCTGCGTTTCTGCCAGCGGGCGCTTGCTCACCATGTTGATGATGCCGCCCGTGCTGCCCTGGCCGTACGTCATGGCCGCCGGACCGCGCAACACCTCGATGCGCTCCAGCAAATACGGGTCCGGGCGCGTCGTGCTGGTGTAGTAATCAAACGCCTGGCGCAGGCCGTCCAGGTAGACATCGGCGTCCGTGCCCCGCACGCGCACGCTGTCGGAGCGCGAGTCCAGGCCATAGGCATCGGACCGCACGCCGGCCGCATAGCCCAGCGCCTCCTGCAGGCTCGTCGCCCCCTGGTCCACGATCTGGTCGCGCGGCACCACCGTGATCGATTGCGCCGTTTCGTTCAGCAGCGTATCCGTCTTGGTCGCCGTGGCGGACCGCGTGGCGGCATAACCCAGCACCGGGCTGGTCGCCGTCTCTTCACCGCTGCCCTCCACGGTCACGGTCGGCAGCGTCGTGGTGGGCCCCACGGCAGCTTGCTGCGCGAACAGTACGGTGGGCAGCAAGCCCAATGCCGCGGCCACTCCGACGCGACGGCGCATGACAGGACAAAACATCAACATGGCTCCCTTTTGTATGGATTTTGAAAGCCAAATGTTAATGGTTCTTCTTTAGATAATGGTTCCTTTTACGATTCGAATAGCCAAGAAACCACAAACTACAAGGGCGGCCCTCGCGCCGCCCCCTCTGCTGTGTTATGCGCGCGCGGCCCGCAATTGCACCGCCTGGGCCCAGCGCCGCGCCACCGACGGCGATGTCGCGCACGTGGCTGACTCGGTCACCACCCGCACGGCGCGCTCCAGCAGCTGGATATCCGCCTCGTGCTGGCGCGCCACATGGGGATCCTCGAAGAAGATCACCCGCTGGCACTGGTGCTCCAGCACCAGTTCGGCGATCTGCGCATCGCCGCCCAGCGGACCGCTCAGGTAGCGGTGCACCCAGGGCGTGTCCTTGGGCCACCCCCGCGACCAGGCCAGCTCATTCAGGCGCCCTCCTGTCGTGCCGGTCGCCACCCGCCGCGCAAACTGCGACAGCACGTCAAAGTGTTCGCTGGCAAACGCCACCATCTCGTCCTTGAGTGCATCGTGGGCGATCAGCGCCAGCGTCTGGCCCGTGTAGTTGAACAGCCGCGACGCCGACATGTCCGGCGCCAGCCCGGCATGAACGCGCTCGACTTCCATCCATTCGATCGCGCCGGCCAGCGTCGAAATGAACGGCCGGCCATGCGTGATGCACTGACGCTTGAGCGCCAGCGCCTCGGGGAAAATCGACGACGGGTCCACCGGATCGATCAGATAGATCGCGCCGTCGAACGGCGCCTGCCCGTCACGGCCCTCGGTCACGCGCGCCACCAGCTTCATCAAGCCGCCCTCGCGACCATAGGGATAGCGGATCAGGCCGCTATAGCCTTGCAGCATGCCTTCGCGCACGATCGCATCGTGCGTGCGACCCACGGTGTGCAACTGCACGCCCAGCTCGCGGATGGTGGACGAACACGCCCGCAGCCAGGTAAACAAGGCGGCGTCGGGGGTTTCATGGTGCAGTCGGTTGGCGGCCAGGCCAAAGCGCAGGGGGGCAGCGGGCATCGGTAGACTCGGGAGGTAGGAACGACAAAGAGAGTCTTGATGATACCGCGCAGCCAGCGCGCCAAAGCAAAAACGCTCCCCAAGGGGAGCGTTTGCGGCGCGGTTCAGTCGGCTTCGTCGATCCAGGCCATCTGGATGGCTTCCAGGATCTTCTCGCCGCTGCGGTCGGGGTCATCGCTGAACCCGGGCAAGGCCAGCACCCATTCGCGCAGCTGGGTGAAACGCAGCGTCTTGGGGTCGACGTCCGGATGGGCGTCCACCAGCGCTTCAGCAATCTGGTAGGTATCGGTCCACTTCATCAATGGCCCTCTTTCGCGTGGTTGATGGTGTACTTGGGAATCTCGACCGTCAGGTCGGCATCGGTCACCAAGGCCTGGCACGACAGGCGCGAGGTGGGCGTCAGGCCCCAGGCCTTGTCCAGCAGATCCTCTTCGTCGTCGGTCGCGTCTTCCAGCGACGCGTAGCCCTGCTTGACCACCACGTGACAGGTCGTGCACGCGCACGACAGCTCGCAGGCATGTTCGATGTCGATGTGGTTGTCCAGCAGAACGCGGCAGATCGACACGCCCTTGGGCGCGTCTTCGATCACGGCGCCCTCGGGGCAGTAATCGGGATGAGGCAGTACGGTCAGTTTCGGCATAGCTTCTTATCAGGCAATTTCGTCAAGTTTGCGGCCAGCCAGGGCGGCGCGGATGCTGCGGTCCATGCGGCGGGCGGCAAAGTCGTCGGTCGCCGCGGACAGCGCCTCGGTCGCGGCTTTCACGGAGTCCACATCCTGGGCATCCTGCGCCACGATCGCCGCCTGCAGGCATTCGTCCACCCGCTTGCGTTCATCGGCATCGAGCAGATCGCCATCGGCCGCCAGGGCGGCCTGCACCGACTCCACCAACTGGCGCGCATCCACCTGCTGCTCGCGCAGCATGCGGGCGCGGGCATCGGTATCGGCCTGTGCCACGCTGTCGGCCAGCATCTGTGCGATCTCGTCGTCGCTCAAGCCATACGACGGCTTGACCGACACCGCGGCCTCGACGCCCTTGCTCTGCTCGCGCGCCGTCACGCTCAGCAACCCGTCGGCATCCACCTGGAAGGTCACGCGGATACGCGCGGCGCCGGCCACCATCGGCGGAATGCCGCGCAGCTCGAAACGCGCCAGCGAACGGCAATCGGACACCAGGTCGCGCTCGCCTTGCAGCACGTGGATGCTCATGGCCGTCTGGCCATCCTTGAACGTCGTGAACTCCTGCGCGCGCGCCACCGGAATCGTGCTGTTGCGGGGAATCACGCGCTCGACCAGCCCCCCCATCGTTTCCAGGCCCAGCGACAGCGGAATCACATCTAGCAGCAGCCAGTCTTCGCCCGGCGCACGGTTGCCGGCCAGCAGGTTGGCCTGCAAGGCCGCACCCAACGCCACCACCTGGTCGGGGTCAAGATCGGTCAGCGGCGCGGTGCCGAACATCTCGCCCACCGCAGCACGCACCACGGGCATGCGCGTCGCGCCGCCCACCATCACCACGCCGCGCACGTCCGCCGGCTTGAGCTCGGCATCACGCAAGGCGCGTCGCGCGCATTCCAGCGTGCGCTGGATCAGGGGCTGCGCCAGCGTTTCGAATTCGGCGCGCGTCAGCAGGCGTTCAATCGCCTGGCCGTTGGCCAGCGTCAATTGCAGGCGTGCCTCCTGTGCGTCGGACAGCGCCTCGCGCACCGCACGCGCCGCCATCAGCAGGCCGCGCCGGTCGGCGTGCGTCAGCTCGCCCACGCCAGCGGCCGCCACCACATGGTCGACGATCAGGGAATCAAAGTCGTCACCACCCAGCGCCGTATCGCCGCCGGTGGAAATCACTTCGAACACGCCCTGGGTCAAACGCAGGATCGAAATATCGAACGTGCCGCCCCCCAGGTCATACACCGCATACACGCCTTCGGCGGCGTTATCCAGGCCGTACGCAATGGCTGCGGCGGTCGGTTCATTCAACAGGCGCAGCACGTTCAGGCCGGCCAGGCGCGCCGCATCGCGGGTGGCCTGGCGCTGGGCGTCGTCGAAATACGCCGGCACCGTGATCACGGCGCCCACCAGATCATCGCCCAGCACGTCTTCGGCACGCTGGCGCAACACCGCCAGGATCTGCGCCGACACCTCGACCGGGCTCAGGTCACCCTGCGCCGTGCGGATGCGCACCATGCCAGGCGCGTCCACGAATTCGTAGGGCGCGCGCGTGGCACGGGCCTCTTCCAGCGAACGCCCCATGAAGCGCTTGACCGACACCACCGTATTCAGCGGGTCTTCGGCCTGCTGCGCCAGAGGTTCGCGACCCGTGGTGACGCGGCCGCCCGGGTAGTAGCGCACGGCCGACGGCAGCAGCACATGGCCCTCTGCGTCGGGCAGCACTTCAGCCACGCTGCTGCGCACCGCGGCAACCAGGGAATTGGTAGTGCCCAAATCGATGCCTACCGCCAGCTTGCGCTGGTGCGGCGCGGGCGATTCACCGGGCTCGGAAATCTGCAATAAGGCCATGATTCTATTTTTCTGCTCAGTAGGCGGCCAAGCCCGGGCACCGGGCGGCCAGGCCTGTCCAGATCGCTCAGGCTAGGGGTGAGCGTGCGCCAGCTCTTGCGCCAGCTTTTCCACGAACATCCATTCCCGCACCTTGAGGCCCGCGGCCGCGTAATCGTGCTGCTCGTCCAGCAGCCGCGTCAGCGTCGCCCGCATTTGCACGCGCGCTTCCTGCAGCTCGGCCTGCAGCGTCGCCAGGGCGCCGGCGTCTTCGCGCGCGTCGTCCAGCATTTCGCGCCAGGTCATCTGCTGCATCAGGAAAGCCGTGTCCATGGACGTGTTGCTCTCGGTCTGCAAATCGATGCCCGCCTGTTCGCACAGGTAGCGCGCCCGCAACAGCGGATCGCGCAACTGCCGATAGGCTTCGTTGGCGCGCGCCGCCCATTGCATGGCCACGCGGCGTTCCGCGGGGCTGGCCGTGGCAAAGCGATCAGGGTGCACCTGCGCGGCAACGGTCCGCCAGGCGGTTTCCAGCGCCTGCGCGTCCAGGTCAAAGCGTGCCGGCAAGCCGAACAGGCTGAAGTGGTCGTCTCCAGCCAAGACTTACACCGTGAACGACTCGCCGCAGCCGCAGGTCGCCTTCTCGTTGGGGTTGCGGAACTTGAAGCCTTCGTTCAGGCCTTCGCGGGCGTAGTCCAGCTCGGTGCCGTCCAGGTAGGCCAGGCTCTTGGGATCGACGAACACCTTCACGCCGAAGCTCTCGAAGACCTGGTCTTCGGGGGCCACGTCGTCCACGTACTCCAGCTTGTAGGCCATGCCGGAGCAGCCCGTCGTCCTAACGCCGAGCCGCAAGCCAATACCCTTTCCGCGCTTTTGCAAGTAGCGGCCGATGTGGGTGGCAGCCTGTTGGGTCAGGGTAACGGACATGTCAGTTCGCCACAGCTTCGGCCGCAACCGAATGCTTTTCCTTGTAGTTCTGCACGGCGGCCTTGATCGCGTCTTCGGCCAGGATCGAGCAGTGCACCTTCACGGGCGGCAGGGCCAGTTCTTCGGCGATCTGCGTGTTGCGGATGTTCATCGCTTCGTCCAGCGTCTTGCCCTTGACCCATTCGGTCACGAGCGAGCTCGAGGCAATGGCCGAACCACAGCCATAGGTCTTGAAGCGCGCATCTTCGATGACGCCGGATTCGTTGACCTTGATCTGCAGCTTCATGACGTCGCCACAGGCGGGCGCGCCGACCATGCCGGTGCCCACCGAGTCGTCCGACTTGTCGAACGAACCGACGTTGCGCGGGTTTTCGTAGTGATCCAGGACTTTGGTGCTGTAAGACATATCAGTTCTCCACGTATTTCGTTGGCGCGGGCGCTCAGTGCGCGGCCCACTGCACGGTATTCAGGTCGATGCCTTCCTTGGCCATTTCCCACAGCGGCGACATGTCGCGCAGCTTGCCGACCCGGCTCTTGAGCAATTCGATGGCGTAGTCCACTTCCTTTTCGGTCGTGAAGCGGCCCAGGGTGAAACGGATCGAGCTGTGTGCCAGTTCGTCGTTGCGGCCCAGGGCGCGCAACACATACGACGGTTCCAGGCTGGCCGAGGTGCAGGCCGAACCGCTGGACACGGCCAGTTCCTTGATCGCCATGATCAGGGACTCGCCTTCGACATAGTTGAAGCTGACGTTCAGGTTGTGCGGCACGCGCTGATCCATGTCGCCGTTCAGGTAGACCTCTTCGATCTGCGACAGGCCGGCCCACAGGCGATCACGCAGCATGCGGATGCGCTCGTTCTCGGTACCCATTTCTTCGCGCGCCAGGCGGAAGGCTTCGCCCATGCCGACGATCTGGTGCGTAGCCAGCGTGCCCGAACGGAAACCCCGCTCGTGGCCACCGCCGTGCATCTGCGCTTCGATGCGCACACGCGGCTTGCGGCGCACGTACAGGGCGCCGATGCCCTTGGGGCCGTAGGTCTTGTGGGCCGAGAACGACATCAGGTCGACCTTCAGCTTCTGCAGGTCGATCTCGACCTTGCCGGTCGCCTGCGCGGCGTCCACATGAAAGATGATGCCCTTCTCGCGGCAGATCTCGCCCAGGGTTTCGATATCCTGGATGACGCCGATTTCGTTGTTCACCATCATCACCGACACCAGCACGGTGTCGGGACGCAGCGCCGCCTTGAAGACGTCCAGGTCGATCAGGCCATTGTCCTTGACGTCCAGGTAGGTCACTTCAAAGCCCTGGCGCTCGAGTTCGCGACAGGTGTCCAGCACAGCCTTGTGCTCGGTCTTGACGGTGATGATGTGCTTGCCGCGTTCGGAATAGAAGTTGGCGGCACCCTTGATGGCCAGGTTGTCCGATTCCGTGGCGCCGGAGGTCCAGACGATTTCACGCGGGTCGGCATTCACCAGCTTGGCGACTTCTTCGCGGGCGCGTTCGACCGCGTCCTCGGATTCCCAGCCAAAGGCATGGCTGCGCGAAGCGGGGTTGCCAAAGTTCTCGTACAGCCAGGGCACCATCTTGTCGACGACGCGCGGGTCGACGGGGGTCGTGGCCGAATAGTCCAGATAGATCGGGCGGGTGGTCATTTCTACAACTCCTGATGCTGCTTATACGGTGGCGTTGGCCGCGACGGTCGTGGTCGGGGCATTGGCGGCGGCATTGGCGCCCCCCACCCGATTCACACGCACCGCGCAGGCCTGCGCTTGATTGTTGGCTTCCTGCAGTTGGCGCACGCGCTGCTGATCAACCAGATCTTGCAGGGACACCGAATCCAGGTAATCCACCATCTTGCGATTCAACGTCGCCCAGAGCTCGTGCGTCATGCACTTGCCGGGCTTGCCGTCGTTGCCGCTCGTACAGTCCCGCTTGCCGCCGCAGCTGGTCGCGTCCAGCGGCTCGTCGACGGCAAAGATGATGTCGGCCACCGTCACGTTGCGCGCCAGGCGGGCAAGCGAGTAGCCGCCGCCCGGGCCGCGCACGCTGTCCACGAGTTCGTGGCGACGCAGCTTCCCGAACAGCTGTTCCAGGTACGAAAGCGAAATGTTCTGACGCTGGCTGATGGCCGCAAGAGTGACCGGGCCGCTATGCTGCCGCATAGCCAGATCGATCATGGCAGTCACGGCGAAACGCCCTTTGGTAGTTAGCCGCATGGTGGGTTCCCTGTGATTCGGCAATGGCCGTCGGCGAATCCGGCGGTCAATACCCGAGTAATTGGCTCAAGTATAGCAAATTCCCGACTAATTTGGTATGGCTCCCGGCTAGAAAAAACCGCGCAGCTGCGCGGTTTTTTTCACTACCAAATTGCCCGAGGCCGCCCGTGGGCGGCCTGGCGCACCAGGGGATCAGGCCGCCTGGTACTGGGTAGCGCGCTTGCGGACCAGCTCGAGCACGCCCTGACAGGCGTCTTCGAGGTAGTCGAGCACTTTGCCGAAACCGTCGGCGCCGCCGTAGTACGGGTCGGGCACGGTGGCTTCTTCGAACTCGTTGGCAAAGCGCATCAGCAGCATCAGCTTGTGCTGGTAGGCCTTGGGGCACTGCTGCTGCATGGCGGACAGGTTGTCCCAATCCATCGCGAGGATGAGATCGAAGTCGCGGAAATCTTCCGCGGTGACCTGACGCGCCTCGCAGTGCGTGATCTCGTAGCCGCGCTTACGTGCCGCAGCCTGCGCCCGGGCATCAGGCGCCTCGCCGATATGAAACGCGTGCGTGCCCGCGGAGTCGATGCGAACCACATCGCCCAAACCCGCGTCGTTCACCAAATGGCGAAACACGCCCTCTGCGCTCGGCGAGCGACAGATATTGCCCATGCAAACGAAAAGTACCTTGGTCATCATGGGAGTAAGTGTGCGGGAAAACCCGAGATAAGGCAAGCTTTTTTTGTAGCGCCGGCCAAGATGCCGAGCAAATGCGTCCCCTTAAATATCAACTATAAATCATATGGTTACGGACTATATTTAAGGCTTCGCAAGATGCTTTGCGTGAATCGATTGTCCAATTATTGAGCACGCGATTGCAACAGCGCGCTGTCAGCTGCTATTCAGCAGCCTGTCAGCGCGCAGACACATTTAGATACCCACGCGATATCACACCGCGCCATCCAGCAGCACGCGCTGCTTCAGCGCGTTCAGCGCATCCCGGGCGGCGGCGGCCTGCTCGAACTCCAGGTTGCGGGCGTGGTCCATCATCAGCTTTTCCAGCCGCTTGATTTCCCGCGCCAGCGCCTTTTCGTCCTTCAGGAACTCCGCCGGCACCGCCGCTTCCAGGGCGTCGTGCTGCACCGGCGCCACAATGCCATCGATCAGCTCGCGGACCGCCTTGTGCACGCCGCGCGCGGTAATGCCGTTGTCGGTGTTGAACTGCAACTGCTTGGCGCGGCGGCGGCTGGTCTCTTCCATGGCACGCTGCATCGAATCCGTGATGCGGTCGGCATACAGGATGGCGTGGCCGTTCAGGTTGCGCGCAGCCCGACCGATGGTCTGGATCAGGCTGCGCTCGGACCGCAGGAACCCTTCCTTGTCGGCGTCCAGGATGGCCACCAGCGACACTTCCGGAATATCCAGGCCTTCGCGCAGCAGGTTGATCCCCACCAGCACGTCGAACGTGCCCAGGCGCAGGTCGCGGATGATTTCGACGCGCTCGACCGTGTCGATGTCCGAGTGCAGGTAGCGCACCCGTACCCCGTGTTCAGACAGGAAGTCGGTCAGGTCCTCGGCCATGCGCTTGGTCAGCGTGGTGACCAGCACCCGCTCGCCCTGTCCCACGCGCACCTTGATCTGGCCCAGCAAGTCGTCCACCTGCGTGCGGGCAGGCAGCACCTCGACGATCGGGTCGACCAGACCGGTGGGCCGCACCACCTGCTCGATCACATTGTCGGTGTGCTCTTTCTCGTAGGCGGCGGGCGTGGCCGAGACGAACACGCATTGGCGCATCCGCGCCTCGAATTCCTCGAGTTTGAGCGGCCGGTTATCCAGCGCCGACGGCAACCGGAAGCCGTACTGCACCAGCGTTTCCTTGCGCGAGCGGTCGCCGCGGTACATGGCGCTGAGCTGGCCGATGGTGACGTGGCTTTCGTCGATGAACATCAGGGCATCGGACGGCAGGTAGTCGATCAGCGTGGGCGGCGGATCGCCCGGCGCCGCGCCTGACAGATGCCGCGAGTAGTTTTCGATGCCTTTGCAGAACCCCAGCTCCTGCAGCATTTCCAGGTCGAAACGGGTGCGCTGCTCCAGACGCTGGGCCTCGACCAGATGGCCGTCATCGACAAAGCGCTTGACCCGGTCGCGCAGTTCTTCCTTGATGGTCTCGATGGCACGCATGACCGTATCGCGCGGGGTCACATAGTGCGAGCCAGGGTAGACGGTAAAGCGCGGCAGCTTCTGGCGGATACGGCCGGTCAGCGGATCGAACAGCTCCAGGCTTTCGATTTCGTCATCGAACAAGGTCAGCCGCAGCGCCAGTTCGGCGCTTTCGGCCGGGAAGATGTCGATGGTTTCGCCGCGCACCCGGAACACGCCGCGGGTGAATTCCGCGTCGTTGCGGGTGTACTGCATGGCAACCAGCCGCGCCAGGATCTCGCGCCGCGAGATCTGGTCGCCCGCGCGCAGGATCAGCACCATCGCGTGATAGTCGCCCGGGTTGCCGATACCGTAGATGCACGACACCGTGCCGACGATGATCGTGTCGCGACGTTCGAGAAGGCTCTTGGTCGCCGACAGGCGCATCTGCTCGATGTGCTCGTTGATGGACGAGTCCTTTTCAATGAACAGGTCGCGCGTGGGTACGTAGGCTTCGGGTTGGTAGTAGTCGTAATACGAAACGAAATACTCGATCGCATTCTTGGGGAAGAACTCGCGCATTTCGGCGTACAACTGCGCCGCCAGGGTCTTGTTCGGGGCCAGAACCAGGGCCGGCCGCCCGAGCTGGGCGATGACGTTGGCCATGGTGTAGGTCTTGCCCGACCCGGTCACACCCAGCAGGGTCTGGAACATCAGGCCGTCCTGCACCCCCTGGACCAGGCCCTCGATGGCCGCAGGCTGGTCGCCGGCCGGCGGGTAAGGCTGGTACAGATGAAACGGGCTATCCGGGAAATCCACGAATCCGGCACCCGCCGGGCCTGCACCGGGCGCCGCCGCAACGGGGGCTGCGCCGGCCGGATCGGTGGTCGAACCCGCGGCTGCGGCACCCGCCGTACTTGGGTCTATTGCGCTCTTAGGCATGCTAGACTGTTCCCAGGGTAAACCCCCCATTATCCACAGCACTTCCCACTGCGTCCACTCACCCTCAGCAGAGTCCCATGAGCACCCTTTTCGATTCCGTCGAACTCGCGCCGCGCGACCCCATTCTTGGTCTGAACGAACAATACAACGCGGATACCCGCCCCGGTAAAGTCAACCTGGGCGTTGGCGTGTACTACGACGACCAGGGCCGGATTCCCCTGCTGGGCGCGGTGCGCAAGGCCGAAATCGCCCGCATCGAAGCCGCCGCTGCCCGCGGCTATCTGCCGATCGAGGGCATCGCCGGCTACAACCAGGGCGCGCAAGCCCTGCTGATCGGCAAGGATTCCCCCCTGGTGACCGAAGGCCGCGTCCTCACCACCCAGGCCCTGGGCGGCACCGGCGCCCTCAAGATCGGCGCCGACTTCCTGCGCCAGCTGCTGCCGACCGCCAAGGTCCTGATCAGCGACCCCAGCTGGGAAAACCACCGCGCGCTGTTCGAACGCGCCGGCTTCGAAGTCGGCACCTACGCCTACTACGATGCCGCCACCCGTGGCCTGAATTTCGATGGCATGCTGGCCGCGCTGAAGGCCGCGCCGGCCCAGACCGTCGTCGTGCTGCACGCTTGCTGCCACAACCCCACGGGCGTGGACCCCACCTTCGAACAATGGCAGCAGATCGCCGCCGTCGTGAAGGAAAACAACCTGGTCCCGTTCCTGGACATCGCCTACCAGGGTTTCGGCGAAGGCCTCAAGGAAGATGCCGCCGTCGTGCGCCTGTTCGCCGACCTGAACATGACCATGTTCATCAGCTCGTCGTTCTCGAAGTCGTTCTCGCTGTACGGCGAGCGCGTCGGCGCCCTGACCGTCGTGGCCGGCAGCAAAGACCAGGCCACCCGCGTCCTGAGCCAGCTCAAGCGCGTCATCCGCACCAACTATTCCAACCCGCCCACCCACGGCGGCACGATCGTCTCGACGGTGCTGAACACGCCTGAACTGTTCGCCATGTGGGAACAGGAACTCGGCGCCATGCGCGACCGTATCCGCCTGATGCGCAAGCAACTGGTCGAGAAAATCAAGGAACACGGCGGCAAGCAGGACTTCAGCTTCGTGCTGCAGCAACGCGGCATGTTCTCGTACTCGGGCCTGACCTCGGCCCAGGTCGACCGCCTGCGCGAAGAGCATGGCGTCTATGCCGTCTCCAGCGGCCGCATCTGCGTTGCCGCCCTGAACAGCGGCAACATCGACCAGGTCGCCAAGGGCATCGCCGCGGTGCTGTAAAGCGCCTCGCACTGCCGGCACCAGCCAGACGGGACCTTCGGGTCCCGTTTTCATTGCCCGCGATTTATGGGTCTCTTGCCCTGGCGCTCGACACCCGCTTGCTTTTTTGCGTTATGTCCCCCAGAATGCTGCTGTATATATGTACAGTCCGACCCCAAACGGATCATCGCCATGGCCAGCAAACTCACTGATCGTCAACAGCAAATCCTGGACCTCATCCGGCAAACCGTCGCGCGCACGGGCTTTCCGCCCACCCGCGCCGAAATTGCCTTGGCCCTGGGATTTCGCTCGCCCAACGCGGCCGAAGACCATCTCAAGGCCCTGGCCCGCAAAGGCGCCATTGAGCTCACGGCCGGCGCCTCGCGCGGCATCCGCCTGAAAGACGCCTCGGCCGCCCCGACGCAAGCCGCCCTGCCCCTGCCGGGCCTGGCGCAGTTGCTGCTGCCGTTGGTAGGCCGGGTGGCCGCCGGCAGCCCCATCCTGGCCGCCGAACACGTCGAACGCGAAATCGGCGTCGACTCCAGCCTGTTCGCCCAGGCACCCGACTACCTGCTCAAGGTGCGCGGCATGAGCATGCGCGATGCCGGCATCCTCGAAGGCGACCTGCTCGCCGTCAAGAAGGCCTCCGAAGCCCGCAACGGCCAGATCGTGGTGGCCCGCCTGGGCGACGACGTCACCGTCAAGCGCCTGCAGCGCCAGCACGGCCGTATCGAACTGCTGCCCGAAAACCCCGACTTCGACACCATCGTGGTCGAAGCCGACCAGGAATTCGCGCTCGAAGGCATCGCGGTCGGCCTGATCCGCACCCACGCACTGCATTGATGCACCACTGAACCGCGCCTGGCTGGCCTCGCAGGCCGTTCCAGGTTCTCTATACGGCTCCCGCCCGGCCAGCGTCGCCGAGACACGCCGCAGTGCGGCCAAGCCTAAAAAAGAAACCCCGCCAAGGCGGGGTTTCTTGTTGAAGGCGCCGCAAGCAGCGCCTCTCGGGCCAGCATCAGTGCTTGAGCACCGGGTCCGTCGAGCCCGGCTCGGCCGGCTTGGCCACCAGCGGTTCCTTCACCGCCTCGTCTTCGGCCAGCGGCTCGGGCAGGCGTTCCAGGGCCAGTTCCAGCACCTTGTCGATCCAGCGCACCGGCACGATCTCGAGATGGTTCTTGACGTTGTCCGGGATCTCCGCCAAATCCTTGACGTTTTCTTCCGGGATCAAGACCGTCTTGATGCCACCGCGGTGAGCGGCCAACAGCTTTTCCTTCAAGCCGCCGATCGGCAGGACTTCGCCACGCAACGTGATTTCGCCCGTCATGGCGACATCGGCGCGCACCGGGATGCGCGACAGCGCCGACACCATGGCCGTGGTGATCGCAATACCCGCAGACGGACCGTCCTTGGGCGTCGCGCCTTCCGGCACGTGCACGTGCATGTCATGCTTCTCGAACACGCTGTCTGCAAAGCCCAGGCGACGGGCGCGTGAGCGCACCACCGTACGAGCCGCTTCGACCGATTCCTTCATCACGTCGCCCAGCGAACCGGTGCGTTGGATCACGCCCTTGCCGGGCATGTCCGCCACTTCGATCGTGAGCAGGTCGCCACCGACTTCCGTCCAGGCCAGGCCGGTCACTTGACCGATCTGGTTTTCCTTTTCGGCCATGCCGAAGGTGTAGCGGCGCACGCCGAGGTAGTCGCTCAGGTTGTCGCCCGTGACATTGACCGGCTTGACCTCGAGGGTCTTGCCTTCGGCCTTGGCACGATCGGTCTGGGTCAGCAATTGCTTGATGACTTTGCGGCAGATCTTGCCCACTTCGCGCTCGAGCGCACGCACACCGGCTTCGCGGGTGTAGTAGCGCACGATGTCGCGCAAGGCGCTGTCGTCGACGGTAAGCTCGGTATCCTTCACGCCGTTGTTCTTCATCAGCTTGGGCAGCAGATGGTCGCGGGCGATGTGGATCTTTTCTTCCTCGGTGTAACCCGACAGGCGGATCACTTCCATGCGGTCCAGCAGCGCCGGCGGAATGTTCAGCGTGTTGCTGGTCGCCACGAACATGACGTCGGACAGATCGAAGTCAACCTCGATGTAGTGGTCCTGGAACGTGTGGTTCTGTTCAGGATCCAGCACTTCGAGCAGCGCCGACGAGGGATCGCCACGGAAATCCATGCCCAGCTTGTCGATTTCGTCGAGCAGGAACAAGGGATTGCGCACGCCGACCTTCGACATGTTCTGGACGATCTTGCCCGGCATCGAACCGATGTAGGTCCGACGATGGCCGCGGATCTCGGCTTCGTCGCGCACGCCACCCAGGGCCATGCGCACGAACTTGCGGTTCGTGGCCTTGGCGATGGACTGGCCGAGCGAGGTCTTGCCGACGCCCGGAGGGCCGACCAGGCACAGGATAGGCGCCTTGACCTTGTCCACGCGCTGTTGCACGGCAAGGTATTCAAGGATGCGTTCCTTCACCTTTTCCAGGCCGTAGTGGTCGTTGTCCAGTACGGTCTCGGCGTTGGCGATGGAATTGTTGATCTTGCTCTTCTTTCTCCAGGGGAGGTTGATGAGCGTATCGATGTAGTTGCGCACCACGGTGGCTTCGGCCGACATGGGCGACATGAGCTTGAGCTTCTTGAGCTCGGCATCGGCTTTTTTACGTGCCTCTTTGGGCATGTGGGCAGCGATGATCTTCTTTTCGAGCTCTTCGATGTCCGCGCCTTCTTCGCCCTCGCCCAACTCTTTCTGAATGGCCTTGACCTGCTCATTCAGGTAGTAGTCGCGCTGGCTCTTTTCCATCTGCTTCTTCACGCGGCCGCGAATCCGCTTCTCGACCTGGAGAATGTCGATTTCGGTTTCCAGCTGCGTGAGCAAGCCTTCAAGGCGTTCGGAGGTGCCGACGATCTCGAGCATCTTCTGCTTCTGCTCGAGTTTCAGCGGAAGATGCGCGGCGATCGTATCGGCCAGGCGACCGGCGTCATCGATGCCGGCGAGCGAGGTCAGGATCTCCGGAGGGATCTTCTTGTTCAGTTTGACGTATTGCTCGAACTGGGCAACGATCGCGCGGCGCAGGGCTTCGGTTTCGGAGCCCTGGACGGCATCCGGTTCGATCGGCGTGACCTGGCACGTAAAGTGCGAATCGGCGTCTTCGATGCTGTTGATGCGGGCACGCTGGGTACCCTCGACCAGCACCTTGACGGTGCCGTCGGGCAGCTTGAGCATCTGCAGGATGCCGGCGACGCAGCCGATCTCGTAGACGTCTTCGGGGGTGGGATCATCCTTGCCGGCGGACTTTTGGGCCACCAGCATGATGCTCTTGCCCGCTTCCATCGCAACCTCGAGCGCGCGGATCGAGCGCGGACGGCCGACGAACAGCGGGATGACCATGTGCGGAAACACCACGACATCGCGCAGCGGCAGCAGGGGAAGGTCGATCGGGTCGGAAGGCAGGGTCTGGCTGGCAGACATAGGAGGTTCCTCGGTATGACTCGGCGTATCGGGGACAGGATGCCCGGGTATACCCGGGCATCTTCGTCAGTTACGTCTGTTATGGGAACAATAGCCGAAAATTCAAGATCCCGGCTGCCGGATAAACAAAACGGCAAAAAAAACAGCGGCCGGTTTCCCTTGTTTTCTTGGACACGCCCCGGGACCATCCGTTCAAGGTCAGGCCCCGAGGTAAAAAAACCCGTTACGAGAACGGGTTTTTCTGAAATAACCGTCAGGCCGCGGCGTCGCGGACTTCTCCGCGCTCGGGCTTTTCGGCGGCGCTTTCTTCGTCCGCGTAGATCAGCAAGGGCTTGCCCTCGCCTTCGATCGCGCCTTCGTCCAGCACCACGCGCTTGACGTTGCCTTGCGACGGCAGGTCATACATGGTGTCGAGCAGCGCCTGCTCGATGATGGAGCGCAGGCCGCGGGCGCCGGTCTTGCGCTTGAGCGCCTTGCGGGCGATCGCCTTCAAGGCTGCCGGGCGCACGTCCAGCTCGGCGCCTTCCATGGCGAACAGCTTCTGGAACTGCTTGAGCAAGGCGTTCTTGGGCTCGGTCAGGATCTGGACCAGGGCCGCTTCGTCGAGTTCGTCCAGCGTGGCGACCACCGGCAGGCGGCCGACCAGCTCGGGAATGAGGCCGAACTTGATCAGGTCTTCGGGTTCGACTTCCGAGAACAGCTCGCCCACGCCGCGTTCGGACTTGGCGCGCACGGAGGCCGAGAAGCCGATGCCCGACTTTTCGGTGCGGTCGCGGATGACTTTTTCGAGTCCGTCGAAGGCGCCGCCGACGATGAACAGGATGTTGGTCGTATCAACCTGGACGAAGTCCTGGTTGGGGTGCTTGCGCCCGCCCTGCGGCGGCACGGAGGCCACCGTGCCTTCGATGAGCTTGAGCAAGGCCTGTTGCACGCCCTCGCCCGACACGTCGCGGGTGATGGACGGGTTGTCGGACTTGCGGGAAATCTTGTCGATTTCGTCGATGTAGATGATGGCGCGCTGCGCCTTCTCGACTTCGTAGTTGCAGTTCTGCAGCAACTTCTGAATGATGTTTTCGACGTCTTCGCCCACGTAACCGGCTTCGGTCAGCGTGGTGGCGTCGGCCATGACGAACGGCACGTTCAGCATGCGCGCCAGCGTCTGCGCCAGCAACGTCTTGCCCGACCCGGTGGGGCCGATCAGCATGATGTTGCTCTTGGACAACTCGACTTCGTCGCCCTTGATTTCGCCGTGGCGAATGCGCTTGTAATGGTTGTAGACGGCCACCGCCAGCATGCGCTTGGGCGAGGTTTGCCCAATGACGTACTGGTCGAGGAACGTCTTGATCTCAGCCGGAGTGGGCAGTTCGGAACGAATCGCCGCGCGCGCGGTAGCCTGCGCTTCCTCGCGGATGATGTCGTTGCACAGGTCTATGCATTCATCGCAGATGAATACCGACGGACCCGCGATCAGCTTGCGGACTTCGTGCTGGCTTTTATTGCAAAACGAGCAATGCAGCACTTTTGCGTCTGCCGATCCCTTTTTTTCAGGCATATGTAGTCGTATCTCAGGTAAAGAAGCGCCGGACCGGGTAAACGGCCCGGCGCCTGCGCTTACTCAAACGTGGCAGCAGCGGGTCGGACTCAACCGGGAAGTCAGCCTTCCGAACGGGAGGTCATCACCTTGTCCACCAGTCCATACGATACCGCATCTTCGGCGGACATGAAGTTGTCACGTTCCGTGTCCAGGCCGATGCGCTCGATCGACTGGCCGGTGTTGTCGGCCAGGATGCGATTGAGACGCTCGCGCAGGTCCAGGATCTCGCGAGCCTGGATCTGGATGTCGGAGGCCTGCCCCTGGGCGCCGCCCGAGGGCTGGTGGATCATGATGCGCGAGTTGGGCAAGGTGAAACGCTTGCCCTTCTTGCCAGCCGCCAGCAGGAAGGCGCCCATGCTGGCCGCCAGGCCGGTGCACAGGGTCGACACGTCCGGCTTGATGAACTGCATGGTGTCGTAGATGGCCATGCCCGCGTACACCGACCCGCCAGGCGAGTTGATGTACAGGGAAATGTCCTTGTCAGGATTCTCCGATTCCAGGAACAGCAACTGCGCGACGACCAGGTTGGCCGTTGCGTCGTTGACCGGGCCCACCAGGAAAATGAGCCGCTCGCGGAGCAGACGCGAATAGATGTCGTAGGCGCGCTCGCCGCGCCCCGACTGCTCGATCACCATGGGAATGTAGCCCAGGCCGGTGGGGGTCACCGAAGACCCGCCATTCATTGCCGCATAGAAATCGGTGAATCTCTGCATAGTGTTACGCCATCCCCATCAACTGATCGAAAGGCACCTTTTCTTCGGTGACCTTGGCCTTGTCCAGAACGTGTGCCACGACGTTGTCTTCGAGCACGATAGCTTCGATTTCAGCACGACGTTGACGGTCAGCCAGGTAATAGCTGACAACCTGGGCGGGTTGTTCGTAGTTTTCCGCGAATTCTTCGATGCGGGCACGAACCTGTTCCGGCTTGGCTTGCAGCTGGGCTTGCTTGACCAGTTCGGACACCAGCAGACCCAGGCGCACGCGGCGCTCGGATTCGGTCGAGAAGGCTTCGGCGGGGATCGGCACGGACTCGGCGTTCGGCACGCCGCGTTGCTTCAGTTCTTCGCGGGCAGCGGCGATGCGGCTTTGCACGTCGTTGTCGACCAGGGCCTTCGGCACGTCGAACTTGCCGGCTTCGACCAGGGCGTCCATCACGCTGGACTTGGTACGGCCTTGCGAGCGCACCTTGACTTCGCGTTCGATGTTGCTGCGGATGTCGGCCTTGAGCTTTTCGACGTCGCCTTCGGCCTGGCCGAGCGACTTGGCGAATTCAGCGTTCAGTTCGGGCAGGACGCCTTCAGCCACTTCCTTGACGGTGATGGTGAATTCGGCGGTCTTGCCGGCGACTTCCTTGCCTTGGTAGTCGTCAGGGAACTTCAGCGGGAAAACCTTGCTTTCGCCAGCCTTCAGGCCGCGGGCGGCTTCTTCGAATTCCGGCAGCATGCGGCCTTGGCCGAGCACGAACGGGAAGTCTTCGGCCTTGCCGCCTTCGAACGGCACGCCGTCGATGGTGCCGGCGAAGTCGAGGGTGACGCGGTCGCCGTCTTGCGAGGCACGGCCTTCACGGGCTTCGAACGTGGCGCGCTGCTTGCGCAGGACGTCCAGGGTCTGTTGCACTTCGGCGTCGGTGACGGCGGTTTCGAAGCGGGTCACGGACAGTGCCGACAGGTCGGGCACGGCGACTTCGGGGTAGACCTCGAACGTGGCGGTGAACGCCAGCGTGTCGTCGGTGACGCCTTCGGTCTTGGGTTCCAGGTTCGGGGCACCGGCGACGCGCAGCTTGGCGCCGTCGACGGCTTGTTCGAACGCACGGCCAACTTGGCTATTGATCACGTCGTAGCGGATGCCGGGGCCATGGCTGCGCTCGAGCATGGCGAGCGGCGCCTTGCCGGGACGGAAGCCGGGCACCTTGGCGGTACGGGCCACGCGCTTCAATTGCGCCTGGACTTCCTTTTCGACGTCGGCCACCGAGACGGCCAGATCAACACGGCGCTCCAGGCCGGAGAGGGTTTCAACCACAGGCTGCATTAAAAGACCTATTTTCCGAGAGAATAAGAGATGACGGGCGGATAAACGCGCCATTTTACCGGAAACTTCCGGAACCCTGACGCAAAGGGGTGCGAGCCCCCGGATAAGCCCGGATGCTCGCACCCCGTTTCCACCCCCGAAGGGAGGCAAACGCCCGCTGGGGCGCCTTATTTCGCTTTGGCGATGCGATCCTCGATGTGCTGAGCGCGCTTTGCCGAAGACGGATGGGAGCTCATCATATCGCTCTTGCCGCCATCAAGCTCGGCCAGCTTCTGGAAGGCGGTCACCAGGCCACGCGTATTGAGCTTCTTGGCCTGCAGTTGGTCGAACGAGTAATCGTCGGCCGCGCTTTCCTGCGATTGCGAGAACTGCGCGTTGATGAACTTCTCGGTCAGGTCGCCCAACTGGGACGAATTCAGGGCAGCCACGGTGGCGCCCCCTGCGGCTCCGGCGGCGTCACGCGCAGCCGACACGGTGTAGGCGGTCTGCATGGCCTTCTTGCTGTGGCCCAGGGCCACGTGGCCGATTTCGTGGCCGACCACGCCGAGCACTTCGTCGTCGGTCATCATGTCCATCAGGCCGCTGTAGACGCGGATGCAGCCGTTGGCCATGGCCCAGGCGTTCACGTCCTTGGTGATGTAGACCTTGTAGTTCGCTTTCTGGCCATTCACCGTGGCGCCCAGGGACTTGGCGATCTTTTGCAGGCGGGCGTCGTACTTGCTGCCCGGCGCGGCGATCTTTTCCTGGGAATCGCTTTGCGCGCACGCCTTGTCGGACAAGGTCTTGATTTCGGCATCGCTGAGGGTGGCGGCCTGCACCACCTTGCTGCCGGCGCCCACCAGGCCTCCGATGTCGAGGGCATGCGACGCGGAATAAGGGGCAAGCGCAACGGTCAGGGCGGCAACGGTGTAGCGGATCTTCATGGAACAAACTCCTCTTGACTGACTCTGTACGAGTGAGGCGGCAATTCTATATACGGCAAAACCGTGCAAACCGTTTCGCCACAGAGTTTCGCAAATGCGAACTTCGCTTACATAAAAGGCATGCAAATGACTCGTTAGCGTGGTAAATACCGGCGCCGCGATACCAATCTGTCATCAAAAACCCATTACCGCGTGGCCCGGCATTGATAGAATTGCCGCCGCACTTTTTCGCACCCAACCTTGGCTCGCACCCACTCATGACCCCGAACACCCCTCCCCGCCTTGGCCTGCTGCCCAGCCTGATATTCAGTTCGCGCTGGCTGCAACTGCCGCTCTACCTGGGCCTGATCGTCGCCCAGGGCGTCTACGTCATGCTGTTCCTGAAGGAACTCTGGCATCTGCTGACGCACGCCAACAGCTTTGGCGAAATGGAAATCATGCTGTTGGTGCTGGGCCTGATCGACGTCGTGATGATCTCGAACCTGCTGGTGATGGTGATCGTCGGCGGCTACGAGACCTTCGTGTCGCGCCTGCGCCTGCAGGGCCACCCGGACCAGCCCGAATGGCTCAGCCACGTCAACGCCAGCGTCCTGAAGGTCAAGCTGGCCATGGCCATCATCGGCATCTCGTCGATCCATCTGCTGCGCACCTTCATCGAGGCCGGCACCCTGGGCACGCCCAATGCGCGCTTTTCCGAGGCGGGCGTGATGTGGCAGACCATCATCCACGCCCTGTTCATCCTGTCCGCCCTGGGCATTGCGCTGGTCGACAAGCTGTCCACGCCGGCACACCCCAAGCACTGACGCCCCGCTCGCCACGGCAAAGAAAAAGCCCCTGCACATTGCGTGCAGGGGCTTTTCATTGGAGCGGACCGTTTTGCCGGACCGCTACCGGACGGAACTCAGGCTGCGACCTTGATGTTCTTGGCGCTGGGGCCCTTCGGGCCGGTACCGACCTCGAACGTGACGCGCTGGTTCTCCTGCAGCGACTTGTAGCCTTCGCTGCGGATTTCAGAGTAGTGAGCGAACAGATCCTTGCTGCCGTCGTCGGGCATGATGAAGCCATAACCCTTTTCGGCGTTGAACCACTTGACGATGCCGGTTGCCATGGAATTTCCTCGAACCTAAAAGATGCGATTGCTCGCGGGACGCCAGATCATCAAGGATGGGAGAGGAAGCAACCGCAGCACCACTGACGGCGACAAGTTAAACGCAGACCGCGTCTCTTGAAAATCTCGCTGAACCCAGTGTATTGGTGAACCCGGAAAAACGTCAAATATGCGGCCATCCGCAAGCCCGCGCCCGGCTTGCCCTGGCGCAAAGCGGGGCAGAATTTTCAACTGGCCATGCGTCGATACAAGCAGATACCGTCACGGCCGCGGCCCTGGACTCAGGCGGGAAAAGGCGGTCTGACCCGAGCGCCGCCCCGCCTCACCCGGCGAAGCCGCCGGCGTCCAGGAATTCCTGTTCAGGCTGAGTCGTGTGGCGGCCCAGGGCGGCGTTGCGATGCGGGAAGCGGCCGAAACGCTTGATGATGTCGCGATGAAGAACCGCCCAGCGCACCGAATCGGCACCCAAGGGTTCCATCAAGGCCACCGCGCGATTCTGCGCCACCAGGCTCTCGGCATGCTCGAACGGCAGGTAGAAGAACTGGCGCAGCGACGGGTCGACCGCCAGGTCGTGCCCCGCCGCAACGGCGCGCTCGGCAAACACCAGCGCCAAAGGGTCGGTGGCGAACATGTGGGCGGTGCCGCGGTAGGCATTGCGGGGATACTGGTCCAGCAGGATCATCAGTGCCAGCGCGCCTTCGGGGTCATCCAGCCAGGCATCGAGTTGCCGGGCCGCCGCAGCCAGGTGGGCCGCCCCGCAATGCTGCCGGAAACGCTCGTCGAAGGCCGCATCCTTGGTGAACCACGCCTCGCGCCCCGCATCGCGCCAAAAGGCCACCACGTCTTGCGGTTGCAGGGAGAGCGGGGCGTGGCTGGGCTGGGTCATGGATTCGTCCTGTAGCGGGTACGCCCGACGCTATGCCGGGCAAGAAACGGAAAGCTGCGGCAAGGATACCGCGGCACGCCTGGCGCCATGCAAAAGGGCCCCCTTACGGGAGCCCCAGACGCAAAAAAGCCCCCGAAGGGGCTTTTCCGAAAAGCCAGAATCCTTACAGGACCTGGATCTTCGTGGCTTGCGGGCCCTTGGGGCCATTGGCCGTCACAAAGCTGACGCGCTGGTTCTCTTCCAGAGACTTGAAGCCCGAGCCCTGAATTTCGGAGAAGTGAGCGAACAGGTCCTTACCACCCGCTTCCGGGGTGATGAAGCCATAGCCTTTTTCCGAATTGAACCACTTAACGACGCCGGTTTCCATACTGTATTTCCTAGAGATAATGGGCAAATGCCCGGAGGTCACGAATCAATCAAGGAGGGGACAGTAGAACAATAACGCTGAGCCGGAAAAGGCACGGCACTGAACGAAAATCGCAACGCTTGTGATCGTGTGCCGACACTATCGTTATGTTCCCCTCACAAGTCAACATAATCCTAAAAAATACGTGCCAATAATGCAACAAAGAGAAACTGCGCACAAAATTAACACGTTTCCATAGGCAAAAAGGTGCCCTGCATAGGTGTAAACACCCACACATCATAAAAAAACAATCGAGGCTTATATAAATGCCGTCAAACGCGCATCGGACTCATACGCCGTTTGGGTGGGGCACTTTTTGGTTTGCCGTGAGGCTTACTCGTCGATAGGTAAGCCCAACAGATCGAGCGCCGCGCCGAAAGCCTCGGGGCCCGAGCATAGGAAAACCGCCACGTCGCCGGGATTCATATTTTCCAGGACCTGGTCGATTTGGTCTTGCGCATTATCAACATTGTCGACATTGGCAGCGTGAATGTCCGCTCCGCCTTCGACTTTTTCGGGGGGCACGATGTCGGCGATGGCATTGAGATCGTTTACGCCGGATACGACATAAGTGCTAATGCTTTCGCCATCAAGCGTTGTGTGGAGCTCAACGCCGCCCGTCACGTCGGCAACGTGCCGACTGAGTATTTCCATGATCAATCTTCCTAGACTTGCGGGCCGAGCCCGCCTGGGCACGCACCGTACAGGTGCACACACGCCCAGGCGCGACTATAACAGCCTTATGCTAAGGCTTCCTGACAATCGGACCGAGCGAACGCCGGGCGGCGCCGGACGTGGCCGCCACGCTGCGGCTGCGCACCCCCGCGGCGGCCAGCGCGGCGAGCAGCGGCTTCTGGGCGGCCAGGAACGTGGCCTTCTCGTCGCCGGCCAGCTTGCACAGGAACATCTGGGCCTGCAGCTGGGTGCGGCGAGCCTTGCGATTGTCGGACTCTTGCGCCAGCCAGTCCGCGATCCAGTCGGCCGCAGCCTGGGCGTCGCCTTGCAGCTTGACGTGGCCGAGCAGGTCGAACACGGTCACGCCGTCGATGGCGCCTGCTTCGGTGCGGGTCAGAAAGAGCTTGGCGGCCTGGCCGGTGTAGCCGGGGATCAGCGCGAGGCAATCGCGCTCTGCGGGTTTCTTCATGGGTACTGCCCGTAAGGGTTGTCGGTAACCCGCCACTTTAACCCGCGCTCGCAGCTGTCGCGTGCACGCCACGGAACTCTGCTATTGTCGGCCTGTCTTTTTTCCCAACTTGGCGGACAACATCATGCAACGCGATTTCGATCTGGTCGTCACCATCCTGGGTGCCTTGCGCGACGCGGCAGGCCCCAACCTGAGCACGCACGACATCAAGAACGCCGCTCTGGCACCCCACGCGCAGGAACAGGGCCTGCAACTGATTGCGCATCACCTGGACCTGCTGGCCGATGCCGGGCTGGTCAAACAGGTCAGCGAGACGGCGGCCACTGCCGGCGATACGCGCTGGCGCATCACCTGGAAGGGCTATGACGCCCTGGAACAGGACGAGGAAGACGAAGAAGACGAAGACTTCGACGACGCCGAAGAATAAGCCGGCACGAGTCGCGGACCCAGGGCAACGGGCCGTCGGTACGCGACCCTGCTGGCCGACACGGGGCGCCCCTTGCGGGCGCCCTGCTCTTTTGGCGGGTCAGGCGCGGCGCAGGATGCGGCGGGTGAGCAGCGCCGCCGCGCTGCCGATGACCAGGCTGAACATGAAGGCGGCGATCGACAGCATCGCAGCCTGGTCGCCAAATCCGGTCGAGCGCGACAGCGTGAATACGGCGGCGAAGATTGCCGCGGCGAGGATCGCGACGCCAGCCAGCGCCCGGCCGACCGAGCGCAGGCGGCCGCAGAGCGAACCGCCTACCAAGGCCACGGCGACCATGGCGGCCATGGACCAGAACAGATATTCGTAGTGCATGCGGATGGGCTCCCCCAGGGGTATCGAGGCGCCCGCATTATAGGCGGCTGCGTGCCCCATCCGTCCCCGTCCTTCAAGCGGGTGGCGCCACCGCGATGGCGCTGATTTCCACCAGGGCACCGTAGTGCAATTCACGGGTGGGCACGATGGCGCGGGCGGGCCGGTGATCGCCGAAGCTGCGCTCGTAGACGCTGTTCACCTCATTCCACAAGCCGACATCGGGGATGTAGACGGTGACGTTGACCACGTGGGCCATCGACGAACCCGCCGCCTGCAGGATGGCCGCCATGCTGCGCAGGGCGGCCTCGGTCTGGGCCGCCACCCCTTGCGCCAGTTGCGGGCGTTCGCCCGGCTGGGCGGGGGCCTGAAACCCCAGTTGCCCGGAGACAAAGACGAAGCCGTTGGCCCGTACGGCCTGCGAATAGTGGCCAGCTGGCGGGGTGGCGTTGGGGGTGTATATCGTGTCCATGGAGATTCCTTGATGGGCTTACCAGCCGCGAAAGCGTTCCCAGTGCGCCACGACGTCGCGGCCGCCGGTGCGCACGACTTCGTAGGCGTCGTGCTGGGCGCAGGTTGCGCAGGCGTGGTTCGGCACGATGCGCAGTTTGCTGCCCAGCGGCAGGTCCGGCAAGGCGGCGCCGCTGCCCGCGCGCAGCTTGATGATGCCCTGCTCCTGGTTGGTTTCGGCCAGCAGCAGGTCGGGATAGACCTTGCCGTCCGCATCGCACACCAGGCCGTACAGCTGATCCACCGGTTGCTTGGCGGTGCCGCGGTCCCGCGACATGGCCATCCAGCCGGCGTCCACCAGGATCCAGCCCTTGTCGGGCTGATGGCCGATGACCGTCGTGAGGACGGTCGCGGCGATGTCGTCCACCGAGCACACGCCCAGCCCGGCCATGACCAGGTCGAAAAATACGTACACGCCCGCGCGCACCTCGGTCACGCCGTCCAGGTTGCGGGCGAAATGCGCGGTGGGCGTCGAGCCGACGCTGACGACCGGGCACGGCAGTCCGGCGGCGCGGATCGCTTGGGCGCAGGTGACGGCGGCCAGGCGTTCCTGCTCCGCCATGGCGGCGATCGCGTCGACACTGCGGCAGCCGTAGGACTCGCCGGCGTGGGTCATGACGCCGCGCAGGCAGCCTGCGCCGTCCAACACCCGTGCGATGGCCAGCAACTGCTCGACGTGGCCAGGCTGCACGCCCGCGCGATGCCCGTCGCAATCGATTTCGATCAGGGCGGGGATCGCAGTTCCCTCCTGCGTGGCGCGCTCGGCAACGGCTTGCGCAGCCTGGATGCTGTCGACCACCACCGTCAGGTTGACGCCGCGCCCGCGCAGGGCCAGGACCCGGTCCAGCTTCGCGGGCGCCACGCCCACGGCATAGAGCAGGTCGGTCACGCCGGCGGCGGCGAACTGCTCGGCTTCCTGCAGCGTCGACACGGCGGCCGGGCCTTGCGGGCTGGCCATGACGCGGCGGGCCACCTCGATCGACTTGGGCGTCTTCAGGTGCGGACGCAACTGCACGCCGTGGCCGGCCATGAGGCCATTCAAGCGCTCGATGTTGCGGGTCATGCGGGTTTCGTCCAGCAGCAGGCAGGGCGTGTCCAGGGTATCGAGAGTGGCGCTAGCAGCAGTCATGGCAGTGTCGGAAGCAAACGGGCGGGGACAGGCGGGGATCGACGCGGGCGCCGCCCGGGCGCAACCGCATGCCGGAAGTATGGCGCGACCAGGGGCTTGCGTGTTTAATAAGGACTTAATCAATCATTAAGGCAATTCTGAATGATTACCACCGACGACCTGCGTTTTTTCCTGAGCCTGGCGGCGACCAGTTCGCTGGCGCAGGCCGCGCGCGCCCTGGACGTGACGCCGCCTGCCGTGACGCAACGATTGCACGCACTGGAAAAGCGGCTGGGCGTAAGGCTGGTGAACCGATCCGGCCGCGGCACGGCGCTGACCGACGAAGGCCGCCTGCTGGCCCTGCGCGCCGGGCAGATCTGCGGTGAACTCAATGACCTGGCCGACGAGCTGGTCGGCCGGCGCGGCGTGGTGGCCGGCCATCTGCGGGTGGTGGCACCATTGGGTTTCGGCCAGCGATACGTGGCGGAACGGGTGGCGCAGTTCCGCCAGAACAGCGAAGACGTGACCGCCAGCCTGACCCTGTCCGACGGACCGCCGCGACTGGCCAGCGACAACTGGGACGTCATGATCCACATCGGGGAACTGCGCGATTCGACACTGGTGGCGTATCCGCTGGCCCCCAATCGGCGCATCCTGTGCGCGTCGCCCGCTTACCTGGCGCGGCGTGGCGCCCCGGCCAAGCCCGAAGACCTGCGCGACCACGACTGCATCGCCCTGCGGGAAAACGAAGAAGACGTGACGCTGTGGCGCTTCAAGCGCGGCCGCGGCCCCGCGGTGGGCGTGCGCATTGCGCCGGTGTTGTCGACCAACGCCGGCGCGGCGGCGGTGGCCTGGGCGCTGGCCGGTCACGGCATCCTGGCCCGGTCGGAATGGGATGTGGCCGAGCACGTGAAAAACCGCGACCTGGTGCCATTGCTGGCGGGCTGGAGCCTGCCTGAGGCCAACGTGGTAGCACTGGTGAAGTCGCGCCAGGACCTGTCGGCGCGCACGGCGGGCTTTCTCGCCCACCTGCGCGAGGCGTTTGCGACGACGCCGTGGCGCGACAAAGACTGAGACCTGCCGGAACCGCCCGTGCGTTCGGGCTGGGTCAGTCCAGCATGGCTTCGGCTTCGATCTCGACCAGCCACTCCGGCAGCGACAGACCGCTGACGATGATCCACGATGACGGCGGCGGGTCCTTTGGAAAGCGGTCGCGCAGGGCCTGGGCGATCACTTCCTGGTCTTCGCGGGCCGTTTCGCAGATGTAGATGCGCAGCATGATGACCTGCGCCAGCGTGCCGCCCGCCGCGGCGAGGACGCGCTCGATGTTGTCCAGCGCGGCTTCGGTCTGTTCCTGCAGGCCGGGCCCGACGGTGCGTTCGTCGGCATCGACACCGACCTGGCCGGACAGCAGCATGCGACGCTGGCCGGTCACGATGACGGCCTGGCTGAAGCCGTATTGCACCGAATTGAAAACCGTGTCGGGATTGATGACGGTTCGGGACATGTGTGTTCTCCTTGTAGGCGCCGCGCCCCGCGGCCCGGCGCTACCGGCATTCTAGAACCGCTGGCCGATCAGGCGGCCGCCGGGGCGGCCCTGGCGCCACGCGCTGCGTACAGGGCCACCAGCAACACGACGGCGCCCGCCCCGACCGCCGTCCAGAAGCCCGCAACCACGCCGTGATGATCGACGATCCAGCCCGCCAGCGCCGCCCCGGCCGCAACCCCCGCGCCCAGGCCGGTGACCAACCAGGTCAGCCCTTCGGTCAAGCGGCGCCCCGGTACGCTGCCTTCGACCATCGCCATGGCGATGATCATGGTCGGCGCGAACGACAGGCCGGCCAGCAGGACGCCCAGCGACAGGGTCAGCAGGTCGCCTACCAGCAGTAGCGGCACCGTGGTGAAGGCCGTCACCGTGGCCGCAATGGCCAGGAGGCGCGCCAGCGGCATCTGGAATTTCAGCACGCCGAACGCCAGCCCGGCCACGCACGAGCCCAAGGCATAGGCTGACAGCACCACGCTGGCGCCCGCCGGCAGACCCTGCTGGCGGGCGAACGCCACGCTCATCACGTCGATGGTGCCGACGATGACGCCCATGGCCGCCATCATGGTGGTCAGTTGCCGCATGATGGGCACGCTGAGCACCGAGGCTTCGCGGCCAGCCTCGCGCGGCTGCACGATGGGTGCCGTGGCGCGCTGCAGCACGAATGCCGTCACGCCCACGCCCAGCAGCAATGCCGCGCCCAGCGGCCCGGCTTCAGGGAACAGCAGCACGCACAACCCCACTGCAACAGGCGGCCCGATGATGAAGCTGAGTTCGTCGAATACCGATTCCAGCGCATAGGCGGTGCGCAGTTGCGGCTGGTCGCGGTAGATCTCGGTCCAGCGGGCCCGCGCCATGGCGGGCATGCTGGGCAGGCTGCCCGACAGCGCCGCGAACACGAACAGCGTCCAGTCCGGGGCACCGATCCGCACGCAGATCGCCAGGCCAAGCAGGCCGGCGACGCTGGCGCCGGCCGCCACGGGCAGCACCCTGCCCTGGCCATGCCGATCGACCAGGCGGGAAATGCGCGGCGCCAACAACGCCGTCGCCAGCGCAAACGTGGCCGCCACGGCGCCAGCCAGGGTATAGGCGCCCCGCACCTGCGACAGCATGGTGATGATGCCGATGCCGATCATCGGCAGGGCCAGGCGCGCCACGGCGCACGCCGCCACAAAACCTGCGGCGCCGGGCGCCTTGAACAATTCGCGATAGGGATTCGACACCCGGAACCTCTGGGGGATGTTGCAGGCCGGCGGCGGGGCCACCGGACAGATTGACATACGAAGCGTATGCAAGATCGTATTCACATACCCGGCGCATGTCAATTAACATACGCGGCGTATGCAACGGGAGCCCACCATGTCGCGATCACGCGCCGAGATGATTGAAGAAACCCGCGGAAAGCTGCTCGCGACGGCCCGGGAATCGTTCCGTCGCACCGGCTATGCGGACACGTCGATGGACGATCTGACCGCCGCCGCCGGGCTGACCCGAGGAGCGTTGTATCACCATTTTGGTGACAAGTCGGGATTGCTGGCGGCGGTCGTCGAGCAGATCGATGGCGAAATGGATGCGCGCTTGCAGGATATCTCCCGGCGGGCTCCGGACGCCTGGACGGGGCTGCGCGAGCGCTGTCGCGCGTATCTGGAAATGGCGACCGAACCGGAGATCCGCCGGATCGTGCTGCAGGATGCGCGCGCGGTGCTGGGCCAGGGCGGCAACACGGCGCAGGACCAATGCAGCGTATCGCTGGGCGCATTGCTGCAGACCTTGATGGAAGAAGGCCGTATCGGCCCCGCCGATCCCCGCGTACTGGCAAGAATGCTTGACGGCGCCCTGGCCGAAAGCGCGTTCTGGATCGCCGCCGGCGACGACGGCCCGGCGCGCCTGGCGCTGGCGTTGCAGGCGCAGGAATTGCTGCTGCAAGGCTTGCGGCGAGAGCCGTGACGACAATGCCACCTGCGCGCATAATGCCGCAAGTCCAACACTCCCCTGAACGATCACCTGCCGCGCTCCGATGCCGATCCAACCGCTGCCCCTTGCCATCAAGCGCTTGCGCCCCGGCGCCCTGGCCGCCCTGCTCTGCGCCGCTGCGCTGCTGCCCGCGGCAGCTTGCGCCCAACCGCCCGTGCCGCAGGCCGCGCAGGCCCTGGTCGGCAAATGGCGGCACCAGACCATGCTGCGCACGGTGGACGGCCAGGCGCTGCCGCCGCAGCCGGCCGGCGGGGCCGGCGTAGCCGAGTTCCGCGCGGATGGCACCTGGTCGATGCAAGGCCCCGGCATGGTGTCCAGCGGCACTTACCGCTGGCTGGACGGCAAGCGCATCGAACAGACGCTGGAACAATCCACGAACAAGTACGAGCTGGGCGTCGCGTCGATCCGCTACGTCAAGATACAGGGCGATCACCTGACCCTCACCCGTATCCAGGACCGCAAGGAAATGGACAAGCTCATGCCTGCGCCGGCCCCGAACACCCGGCGCCCGGACGAAATGATCGTCACCAACGTGTTCACCCGGTTGACCGAGGAATAGCGTCGACGCTGCCGCCCAGCCGCCGCCTCGGCCGAACGCGGTATGGAAGGAGGCAACCTTCTTTGCTAGGCTGGGTCACACACCTGGAGGCCACCGTCCATGAAGCAGAAGATCCGCGTGCTTTGCGTCCAGCCGTCGTGCGTCTCGGCACGCTTCGCTTTCCTGGCCATCGCGCTGCGCTGGTCGCTCGGCGCCACGCCCCGGCCTGAGCGATTGCGGATCGGCCCCCACGACCTGGCGCCAGTCGGTTCCGAAGCGGCCTTCTGGATGTTCGCGCTGCGCCACGCGTTCTCGTCGCAGTCGGTCCTGGTCACCCGAGGCGATCACTGGGATGTCGCGGCATCCGTCGATGGCGACGAAATCCGGGCCTTCGGCCGGAAATTCGCCTTGCGTCAATGCCTATAGCGGCACGGCTTGCCGCCTGCGACCCGCAGGCTTTCAACCAGTGACCGGCGGTTTGCGGTGATAGGCGGCCAACTGTTCGGCTGTCCAGCGCTGCCGGGCCTCTTCCTGGCAGCAACTGCGGAACACTCGGGCGCCCACATCCAGAAACCCCCTCACATCTTCGTCCGTCAATTTGCCCTGCACTTTCATCAGGCAATCCGCGTACGCGGACAATATGCCGTCCCAGCCCTCGGGTTTGCCAGGGGCGACGGGCTTGCTGATCATGCGAGCCATCATTTCGTTATGGTCCATGCTGAGTCCCCACTGATGCCGGGCCGCGGCCCCGAGGACCGCAGCGATCAGACAACCGGATCAGCAGCAAGCGCCATGCCTGCCGGGCGCCCGGGTGGGGCCGGCGCAACGCCCGCCGGACAAGGCATCGGCGCATCGGCCCGCCTGGCCATAATGAAAAAACTACCCTTGCCGCCATCGGGCCTGCACGACGGCGGCGGCACGGCCTGGCGCTAAGGGGCGGGCTTGACCGGGTCCGCCCCGCGCCCCCGCAGCAAGGCATCGGGACGCGTTTGCAGGTAGTCCGACAGCTGCCGCAGCGAGCGGGCCGCCCGGCCCAGCTCACGCACGGCCACATCGGTGCCCACCGACAACGACCCATCCGGCTGCAACATGTTGCCCACCGCGGCCAGAGAGCGGCCGGCTTCGCGCAACAAAGCCTGCGCCGCCGGCGCCACCTGGGAGTCGAGCTTGCGCGCCAGGCTCGCGGTGGCCCGCAGCACGCTGCTCAACTCCATGCCTATATGGTCGAAAGGCACTTTGTCCAGGCGGGTCATGATGCGATTGATCTGTTGCTGCAATTGATCCAGGTTGTTGGGCACGGTAGGCAGGAAGGGAACGTCTTCCATCGTGAACGTTACCGGCCGGGCATCCGGGAATACGGCCAGCGACACGTAGAGTTGCCCGGTCAACAGATTGCCGATGCGCAGTTGCGCGCGCAGGCCGCGCTCGATCAGCGCCGTCAGCAGGCGCCCGGTGGGACGGGACAGGTCGGGGCCGGTGTAGTCCCTGACTTCGCCCAGCACCTGGGCACCCAACCGCTGGGGATAGACGGTGGCCGACACCACCGCGTAGAACAGGTTGGTGGACTTGTCGAATTCCAGGCCGATCGCGTCCACCTGGCCAAGCGTCGCGCCGAAGGCGTCGACCGGCGCGCCGACCACCAGCCCACGCACCGACTGGTCAAAGCGCATGCGTATCCGCAAGGGCTCGCCGTCGGGTTGGGCGCGGGCGGCCTCTTCGTTCGGGAACAAAGCGAACGCGGCATCCGCCTGCGCCGGCGGCCGCTCACGCGCGTCGAAGGTCTCGAAAGCCACCCCGCCGATCGCGACCGACAGCAACGATTGCGAACGGACCTTCAGGCCGCGGGCGTCCACGGTGAAATCGATGCCGCCGGCATTCCAGAAACGCGTGCCGGCGTTGATGTAGGCGTCGTAGGGCGTATCGACAAAGACCTCGACGGCGACACCCGAGCCCCCGGGCTCCAGGCGGTAGCCGATGACTTCCCCCACCGCGACCCGGCGGTAATAGACGGGGGACCCGACTTCAAGAGACCCCAGATCGCGGGCATGCAAGGCGTAGCGCTTGCCGCCCCGATCCTGCGACACCTGCGGGGGGACCTCCAGGCCGGTGAACGCGGATTTGGATGCCGCCCGGGCACCCTCCTTGCGTGGCTTGGCGGGATCCACGCCGATGTAAGCGCCGGAAAGGAGCGTGCCAAGGCCGGACACGCCGCTCAAGGTCAGGCGGGGCCGCACAACCCAGAAGGCCGTACCCTCGCGCAGCAGATCCGCGGCGTCCTGGTTCAGGCGGATCGTGGCGACGACGCCGGTCCGGTCATCGTTGAGCGCGACACGCTCGACCACGCCCACCACCACTTCCTTGAAGCGCACCTGCGTCTTGCCGGCCTCCAGGCTTTCGGCGGTGCGAAAGGCGATGGTGGCAGTGGGACCGGCGGCCAGCCAGGCATGCAGAACCAGCAGCAGGCCACCCACGGCGGCCACGACGGGCACGAGCCAGATCCAGGAAATGCGCCGTCTGCGGGCACGCGGGGCCGCGGTGGCGCTGGCAGGTTCCGGCTCGGACATGCAGACCCCCTTCTGGCGGTGACTCCAGCAGGGTCGCGCCGCGGCCGATGCCGCGCAAGCAGGGTATTCCCGATGCCGACAGCCGGGGCCTAGAACTCCGGCAGATCGAACACCGTGTGCAGGGTGGAGCTGGGCACCGGCACCGAGGCCAGGTGCTCACGCCCGTCGTCGTCGACCAGCACCCGCACCGGGCGCGAGGCAACCGACAGACCGTCGACGCTGATCACCGTTTCGACGTCGGCGCCGGCCTTGATGGCCTCGATGACCTCGGACGCCGCCGCCGTCACGGGGTCGCTGACCCAACCGGGCACGCCGCGTTCGGCCAGCCCCCAGCGCACATAGGCGACATGGCCGCTGACGGGTTCTTTACGAACGGCGACGATCGCGTAAAAAGACATCCAGGCCTCCCTAAAGTATTTGGCCCGGATCGTATAACAACTTGGCTGACCTGCGATGACAACCCGGGTCAGGGCTCGATGTCGATGGGCGCAAAGGATTTCACCAGGTCATCCAGCTGCTTGAGCTGGGTCAGGAACGGCTCGAGCTTGTCGAGCGGCAAGGCGCTGGGGCCGTCGCACTTGGCGTTCTTGGGGTCAGGGTGGGCTTCCAGGAACAGGCCGGCCAGCCCCACGCCCATACCCGCCCGCGCCAGGTCGGCCACCTGCTCGCGACGCCCGCCGGACGCGGCGTCCAGGGCCGAGCGCTGTTGCAGCGCGTGGGTGACGTCGAAAATCACCGGGCGGTTGCCCGACACCTTCTTCATCACGCCAAAGCCCAGCATGTCGACCACCAGATTGTCGTAGCCGAAGCTGGTGCCCCGGTCGCACAGGATCAGTTGTTCATTGCCGGCCTCGGTGAATTTTTCGACGATGTTCAGCACCTGCGTGGGGCTGAGGAACTGGGGCTTCTTGATGTTGATGACACGGCCGGTCTTGGCCAGCGCCACCACCAGGTCGGTCTGCCGGGCCAGGAAGGCTGGCAGTTGCAGAATATCGGCCACTTCGGCGACCGGCGCGGCCTGCCACGGCTCGTGCACGTCGGTAATGACCGGCACGCCGAATTCCTTCTTGACCGCCTCGAAGATCTTCATGCCCTCTTCCAGCCCCGGGCCGCGGTAGGAATGGATCGAGGAACGGTTGGCCTTGTCGAACGAGGCCTTGAACACGTACGGGATGCCCAGCTTGGTGGTCACGCGCTGGTACTCCTCGCAGGAACGCAGGGCGAGATCCAGGGATTCCAGCACGTTGATCCCGCCGAACAGCACGAAGGGCTGGTCGTTGGCGCAGGCGATCGAGGGCGAGATGACGACTTCCGGGGCGGTCATGATGAGGCGATCCTGTAAAGGTGAAGCAGGTAATAGTGCGTAATGTACAACCTGCCCACCCCCGATCCGGCGGCCAGAGGGTCGGGATGGCGCAAGCCGTCACAAGATACACTCGTTGGCTATGCGCCTGTCTGGCCAGGCAAGGCCCGCCAGAATAGGAATATCAGACTTACGACGACCTGATTCATGGACACCGACACGCTCCAGGGCCGGCTGGAATTTCTCCGCCAGGCCGAAAAACTGAAAGACGTACTGCGCAGCGCCCGCAGTTCGGGCGGCCGCCAGGAAAGCACCGCGGAGCACACCTGGCGCCTGTGCCTGATGGCGATGATGCTCGAAGATGGCCTGACGGGCCTGGACTTCGTCCGCGTCCTCAAGCTGTGCATCATCCACGACCTGGGCGAGGCCATCCACGGCGACGTGCCCGCGATCGAGCAGGCGCCCGGCGCGAACAAGGGCGCCCAGGAACGCCAGGACCTGCTGACCCTGGCCGGCTCGCTGGACGCCCCTGCCCGCACGCAACTGCTGGCCTTGTGGGACGACTATGAAAACGCCTCATCGCCCGAAGCGCGGGCGGTGAAAGCCATGGACAAGCTGGAAACCCTGCTGCAACATAACCAAGGCGCCAACGGCCCCGATTTCGACTACGCCTTCAACCTGGACTACGGCCGCAAGTACACCGACGCCCTGCCGCTGTTGCGCGAGCTGCGCCGGCTGGTGGACGTCGACACCCTCGCTCGCCTGCGCGAGCAAGCCGCTGCCCGATCCGCCCCCCCACCCCGTCCGCTGCCTGACGGCGACGTAACGTAGTCGAACGCTGCCGCGTCCTGCGACGCCCCCTCAACCACCCGAGAAAAGCATGGGATTCCTAGATTCGCTGTTACGGCGCAAGCCGACACAGGACCAGTTCGCCGCGCTTTTCATCGCCGCCGTGCGTCAGCGTGGTTATGCCGGCGACCTGGCCTACAAGGCCGACGAATTCCGCCTGTTGCAGGGCGAAGGCTCGTACTTCAACCTGCACAACGCTTATCACGCCTACTGCAACGCCCCCGGCGGGCAGCGCCAGGGCGCCCTGCAAGGCTTCGTCTCGACGCTGCTCAGCAGCGGCCAGGCCGTGCCGCAATCGCTGGCCGAGGCCCGCCCGCTGCTTCGGCCCGTGATCCGCAACCTGGGCGCCATCGAAGATGTGCGCATGCATCACGTACGCACCGACGGCAACGACGCCGATTTCCATCCGGCGCTGCGGCCTTTCGGCGACGATTGCGTGGTGCTGCTTGCGCTGGACCACCCCGAATCCATCTCGACCTTGACCAACGGCCCGGAGGCGGCCTGGGGCATTTCGTTCGACCAGGCCCTGGCGATTGCCATCGACAACCTGCGCGATTCGGCCGACGACTTCATGGAAGTGGCGCCCGGCGTCTACAGCGGCGGCTGGGAAGATGGCTACGACACCAGCCGCGCCCTGCTTCCCGACATGCTCGAACGCGTGCCGGTGCGCGGCCGGCCGGTATTCATGATGCCCACCCGCGACCTGCTATTGGTCAGCGGCGACAACGACGCTGCGGGCCTGATGAAAATGGCCGAGCTGTGCCAACAGGTCGTATCACATGGCCGGCCGGTGTCGCCGCACATGTACCACTATGCCGACGCCGGCGTCGAACGCTACCTGCCGCCGCAAGACACGACGCGCCGCCAGCTGAACCACCTGGCGCGCCTGCTGGCCAAGGGTGATTATGACGCCCAGAAGGAAACCCTGGACCGCATCCACGAAGAACAGGGCATCGACCTCTTCGTCGCCAATTACAACCTGTTCACGCAGCACAACGACGCGACCGCCTCGTTCTCGGTGGCCTCCTGGACTCGCGGCGTGGACACCTCGCTGCCCCAGGTCGACCGCCTGGCGCTGGTGCGCCCGGAAGCCGACGACGAGATCGGCGAAGTCCGCGTGGTCGACTGGGAACAGGCGCTGGCGGTGCTCTCGCCGTTGCTGGAACGGGAAGAGGTGTATCCGGTGCGCTACCGCACGCGGGGGTTCCCGAGCGATGCGCAGGTGATGCAGTTGCAGGCACTGGACTGACACCCACGCAGGCGCCCGTCGCCGCGTCCACGCGGGCGATGCCGGCGCAAGCCCGCCCCTAAGCCTGCGTGGCCGGTTCGCTCACCAAGCGGTACGCCAGCGCCCCGATGATCGCCCCGACGATCGGCGCCACCCAGAACAGCCACAGTTGCTCGATCGCCCAGCCGCCCACGAACAGCGCGGGACCGGTGGAACGCGCGGGGTTCACCGAGGTATTGGTGACGGGAATGCTGACCAGGTGGATCAGCGTCAGCGCCAGGCCGATCGGGATGGCGGCAAAGCCGGCCGGGGCGCGCTTGGCGGTGGCGCCCAGGATCACGAATAAAAAGCCCGCCGTCATCACCACTTCGGTCACCAGCGCGGCGCCCATCGCGTACTTGCCCGGCGAATACGCGCCATAGCCGTTCGCGGCGAAATGGCTGCCCTTCAAGTCGAACCCCAGCTTGCCGTCGGCGATAACCGCCAGCACCGCCGCCGCCGCGATCGCCCCCAGCACCTGGGCCGCCACGTAGGGCAGGATTTCCCGCGCGGGGAAACGCCCGCCAGCCACCAGCCCGACCGTGACCGCCGGATTGAAATGCCCCCCGGAAATATGGCCGACGGCAAATGCCATGGTCAGCACCGTCAGGCCGAACGCCAGCGCCACGCCCGCAAAGCCGATGCCCAATTGCGGAAAGCCCGCCGCCAGCACCGCGGCCCCGCAGCCGCCCAGCACCAGCCAGAACGTGCCGAAGCATTCCGCGCCGCAGCGCTTTGATAGTGGGTACATGATTCGCCCTCCAAGCTGAAAATTCGATGGTCGGCCAATGCGGCGCCGGCAACTTCAAAGCAATGTAAATTCCTTTCGATTGTTGACATTGCTATGCTTGGCGCGGTTTTCCTACCCCCACCATGACCGATGGACGCCACCCCTCTATTGCTATACGTCGTCACCGTGAGCGCCGTCATGGTCAGCCCCGGCCCATCCATGCTGCTGGCGCTGAACAACGGCGCTTGCCACGGCATGCGCGTCGCCGGCTTTGGCATTGCCGGCGCTGGGCTTGAGCCTGTATCGGCGCAGCGAATTACGTTGAATTACCGACGTCAAAGGCCATTTGACATGCTGTCAACCTGACCTCGCATTGTCAAAAACACGTCGCAAGACAAGAATCCTGGAACGAGCGCGACAGCGGCGTGGCGACCCGCCTCGCGGCCACAACGCGCCGATCCGGAGACTTGCGCATGACCCAGGGAAACACCGTACGATCCCGCCGCCGCTGGCTGGCGGGCAGCGCACTGGCCGTGCTGGGGCTGGCGCTGGCCGGCCCGCTGCACGCCGAGGCCGCGTGGCCATCAAAACCGATTCGCATCATCGTGCCGTACAACGCGGGCGGCGCCACCGACATCGTGGCGCGCATGGTGGCCGAACGCCTGTCGAACCGTCTTGGGCAGCCGGTGCTGGTGGAGAACCGCGGCGGCGCCTCGGGCATCATGGGCACCGATGCAGCGGCCAAGGCCGCGCCTGACGGCTATACGCTGACGGTATCGCTCAGTTCGTCGCTGATGCAGAACCAGTTCCTGTACCAGCACCTGCCCTACCAGACGCTGCGCGACTTTGTCCTCATTTCGCAAATTGCCATCGCACCCGTGACGCTGGTGGCGCATCCCGGCGTGCCGGCCCAGGATGGCCCGCAACTGCTGGCCTACGTCCGCGCCAATCCGGGCAAGGTCGCCTATGGCTCGTGGGGCGTTGGCTCGTATGGGCACCTGGGCCTGGCCTATCTCGATGCCTCGCAGCACGGCGACATGACCCACGTGGCCTACAAGGGCGAATCGGCCATGCTGCAGGACCTGATCGGCGGCCGCATCCAGCTGGCCTTTGCCAGCGCGCTGGGCACCAAGCCCTATATCGACAACGGTCGGCTCAAGCTCATCGGCGTCACCGGCGACAAGCGCATGGACGTGCTGCCCGACGCCCCCACGCTGGCCGAACAGGGCCTGCGCGAGGACGCCTACCGCCTGGTCGGCTGGGTGGCGCTGGCCGCGCCCAGGGAAACGCCCGCGCCGATCGTCGCGCGTCTGGCCAGCGAAATGCACGACATGGTGCGCACGCCGCAGGTGCAGGCCCGGCTGATCGACATGGGCTTCATCCCCACGGGCAACTCACCGACGCAATTCGCGGCGAACTACCGGCAGGAATTGCCGGTATGGAAGACGTTGGTGGAACAATCCGGCGCGCGGCTGGACTGACGCCCACCGCGGCCGGCCGAAAGCGCCGCGGCGCTACCGCAGCACTTTCGGGTCCACGCTCCAGAGCACCGCATCGCTGGTCGATACCGCCACCGCGCCTTGTTTCAGCGCAGCGGCCACGTCCGCCTGATTGCAGACGAAGCCCGACGCCACGATGGGCGGCAGCGCCTTCAGGTCCTGTGGCGCCATGTGGGCCAGCATCGGCGCCGGCATGATCTGCACCAGGTTGGGGTCGCTCTGCTCCAGCGCCTTGACGCTGCGCGGCCAGGTGGATCGATCGGTCACGAACACCTTCTGCATCGTCACCATGCCGGCGCGATTGGCGCGCTGGATGGTGGCCACGCGAGTGGACACCAGGCTGGCCACGCCGATGTCCGCCAGGTAGTCGACGCCGCCCTTGTCCTGCGACAGGCCTTCGCAGCTGTCGATGTTGACGATGACGTACTTGCCCGCCCGGTTCAGGGCGGCGATCACCGGCGCAAGCTTGCGCAGCTCGACGTTGGCCACGATACCGATCTCGGCCGCGCTGCCGACAAAGGCATTGATCTGTTCCGGCCCATACAACGTGGCAATGACCGGATGCCGCGAAAGGCATGCCCCGAGTGACCTGTCCATGTTATCGCTTGCCTTGATCGTAGAAGAGTTCGTCCGTCAGGCCGAGCTTTCCGGGGTTGAGGATGTTTTTGGGATCCAGCGCCTGCTTCACCGCAAGCAGCACGGCGAAGGCTGGTCCCAGCGATTCGCGCATGTACGGCGCGCGCAGCAGTCCCACGCCGTGATGATGGCTGAGCGCGGCATTGTATTTAATCAACACGGCGTTGGCCGCGTCCCAGGCCTGCCGATACCACGTGGCCCGATCCTCGACCGCGACCTCGCCACGCAGCGAAAAATACAGGCACGCGCCGTCCACATAGGCATGAGACTGGTGCGCCGACCCGGCCAGCGTGCCAGGCACCGCATTGATGGCGGCCACGACCTCGTCGTAGATGGCGGGCAGGTCGCTCCAGCGCCCCGCCATCTCCAGCGTATCGGCCACGAAGCCCGGGCTGCGCTTGAAGCCTTCCGCGCTCTTGCCGGTGAGGTAGCGGGTATCGAGCCAGCGCTCGAACATCGTCTCGCCATCCAGCTTGTCGCCCGTCTCGCGGCACGCGTCTTCGCTGATCTGCATGACCGCATCGACGATCGGCTGCGGACCTTCGTCGGCGATCAGCAGCACATTCAGATCGGGCTGGCTGAACTGCACGCCGCTTTCCAGCGCGTCGTACAGCCGCAATGCGGCGGGGTTGGCGCCGCGTTGCATGATCTGGCGGCAGGCTTGCAGGCCCGCGGTGAACGTCTTGAAGCCGTAGGCGATGGCACGCCCATAGTCGGGCAGCCGATGCAGCTTGAGCCGCACGCGCACCACCACGCCCAGCGTGCCTTCCGAGCCGATGAACATCTGCTGCAGGTCCGGCCCCACCGCCGCACGCGAATAGCCGCCCACGGTGATCAGGCTGCCGTCGGCCAAGACTACGTCCATGCCGAAGACCATGTCTTCGATCTTGCCGTAGCGCGTGGACAGCTGCCCTGCCCCGCGGCACGCCACCCACCCGCCGACCGTGCTGATGCCGAACGACGACGGCCAGTGGCCCATGGTCATGCCGAAGTCACGTTGAATGGTCTGCTCGAACACATCGCCGAACATGCCGGCCTCGACCTCGACGAGCTGGCTGTCGCGATCAAAGCCGACCAGCCGGTTCAGCTGGCACACGTCCAGCACGATGCCGCCGCGCAGCGGCAATGCCGCCCCTGTCACGTTGCTGCGCCCGGCCGACACGGTGACGGGAATGGCGGCGGCGTGGGCGATGCGCATCACGGCCTGGATCTGCGCCACGGTCGACACCTTGACGATCACGGCCCGCGGCGTGGCGGGCCGGCCCGCCGTTTCGGTCATCATCGATCCAGCCCACCAGTCGCGCGTCCAGGCCACGGCGTCGGCAGTGGCGGTCAGCACGTCGTCGGCCGCGGCGCGCAGCGCCTGGAGGTGTTCCGGCGCCACGGCCACCGGGTCGCGCTGCAGCCCGGGTTCGGTGCCGGTTTCTTTCAGGCCGGCCGCATAGCCCGGCGGCGTGTGCGCGCCCACCACGTAGTTGCCACGGTTGTAGCCGCGCTTGATTGCCTCTTTGCTGATCACGAGTCGTCTCCCAGTAGTACGGACTTTTCATGTTGGATCGCGGCGCGGTAGCCGTTCACTTGCCGCGCCACGTCGGTATCGGACAGGCCCAGTTCGGCCTGCAGTATCTGGCCCACGCGCGCCGCGGCCAAGGCCGAGGCATCGCGCGCCATCAGCCGCGCCCGCATGCGGCGTGACAGCACGTCTTCGACCGTGGCCGCCAGTTCGTGGCGCACGGCGTAGAGCGCTTCGGCTTCGGTGTAGGGCAGCCCCGGCACCAGCGGCGTCGCCAGCGCCGGGTCCCGCTGCATCAGGTCGCTGACAAAGCGCGCCTCGGTGCCGTAGCGTTCGCCCAGATGCGCCGCCAGGCCGCCCGAGGCCATGATGGCCTGCGGGTCGTAGCCCGCCGCGCCCAGCAGGAAAGCGCTGGCGGTGACGCAGCGCGCCTTTTTGCCCAGCACTTTCTGCGCGGCGTCGATGGTCTGCTCGGCCATATGGCGCGAGGTGGTCAATTTGCCGCCGACGATGGTCACCAGGCCGTCCGCCGCCACGCGGATTTCGTGGTTGCGCTTGATTTCCAGCGTCTTGCCGCCGGGCGGCGCCACCAGCGGCCGGCAGCCGGCGATGCTGCCCACCACGTCTTCGGCGCACAGATCGGTCTTGAGCGCCGAGCGGGCGCCTTCCAGCAGGAAGTCCAACTCGCGCCGGGTGCAATGCACGTCGTCCAGGTCGCCTTCGTAGTCTTCGTCCGTCGTGCCCAGGTAGGACACGTTGCCCCAGCGCGTGATGGTGGCGCGGCGATTGCGTCCCGGCACGGGAATCGTCACCGTGCAGTCGTTGCGCACCTTCAGCCACGGCAACGCCACGTGCACGCCTTTGGCAGGACGGATGTGCAACGCTTGCGGATCACCCTGGCGGCTGCCGTTCCAGTCGCGCAGCCACACGCCGGTGGCCATGACGACCGCGCCGGCGCGCACCCGGATTTCAGCCTGGCCCGCCTGCACGATGGCGCCGTCGACCCGGCCGTGGGCATTGCGCGTGATCTCGACCGCCTTCGCGTGATTCAGCACGACCGCACCGTGGAACGCCGCGGTGCGTGCGACCGCCAGCGTGAGCCGAGCGTCGTCCACCCGCGCGTCGAAATACAGGAAGCCGCCCAGCAGGCTGTCCTGCTTGAAGGTCGGGCAATGCGACAGCACCTCGGCGGGCGTCAGTTTCTGGTGCAGGATGCCTTCGCGCCAGCCGCCGGCCAGGTCGTAGGTCCACAGCAGGCTTTCGAACGCCTTGGCCAGCCGCTTGTCGAACACCCCGTCGCGCTCCAGGATGGGAAACAGGAACGGCAGGCGCTGCACCAGGTGCCGCGCATTGCGGCGCAGGCGCTGACGCTCGTGCAGCGAATGGCGCACCAGGCCCAGGTTGCCCTGTTCGATGTAGCGCAGCCCGCCGTGCACCATCTTCGAAGACTTCGATGACGTGCCGGAGGCGAAATCGTCTTTTTCCACCAGCGCCACGCGATAGCCGCGCAGGCTGGCATCCAGCGCGGCATACGCGCCCGTGATGCCGCCGCCGATGATCAACATGTCGAACTGCTCGCTGCCCAACCGGTCCGACTGCTCCTTTCGGACCAGCCGCAACGGTTCGCTGCGGGTCATGCCGGCCCGGTCCTTCCTGGGCTGTCTTGATGGCCACCCGATCATGTGCGCAATGCCTCCTGCTTGTCGTGGGGGTACAGGCCCGCGTGGGCCAATTCGGATTCCACGCGCGAATGCCACAGCGCGCGGCGCCGGGCGCGCGCGTCGGCGGCCAGGGACGGAAGGAACACCGCATCGGTCGCGGCGGTATCGCGCGCCGCCTGCAGCGATGGCCAGAGCAGGCCGGACGCGCCCGCCAGGAACGCCACGCCGCGCAGGCTGGCGCGGTCCGCTTCCTGCATGCGGCGTATCGGAATGCCCAGCAGGTCCGCCTGGATGCGCAGCAGCGGATCGCTGCACGACAGGCCGCCGCCCACCACCAGTTCGGACACCTGCACGCCCGACACCTCCTCGTCCGCCTCGATGCAGCTGGCGACCGAATGGGCGATGCCTTCCAGAATGGCGTAGGCCACCTCGGCCTGCGTGGTGGCCATGGAGATGCCGGTCAGCGAGGCCCTTGCCCCCGCTTCCATGCGCGGCACGCGCAGCCCGGTCAACGCCGGAATGAACGTCACCCCCCCGGCGGACTCGGCCGTGGCGGCCAAGGCGCTGATCTCCTGGGCATTCTGGAACCACTTCAGCTTGTCGCAGACCCAGTTCAACGCCGACCCGGTGGTGGCGACAAACGTCTCGACCGCGAAGTGCGAGACCTGGTCCTGGCGCCGCGCCGTCATCGTCAACGAGCCTTCGTAGCGGCCGCTGTTCACCGGCGGCTGCGGCCCGATGATCAGGTCGACGAAGCTGCCGGTGCCGTGCACGCACATCGCCTGTCCGCGGTCCAGGCACCCCAGGCCGACGGCGCCGGCGTGCTGGTCGCCGGCCGATGCGCGGATCGGCACCGCGATGCCCAGCAGGTCTGCCCGGGTGTGGCCGAAGTCATCGGCTTCCTGGCGCAAGGCAGGCAGCAGTTCGCGCGGGAATTCCAGCGCGTCGATCCAGTCCAGGTAATAGCAGTGGTCCGCCAGCACATAGGCGCCGGCGGACGTGGCGTTGGTGGGCGTCGTGACGCATTCGCGGCGGTCCGACAGATGCCACAGCAGCCAGGTATCGACGGTGCCGAACGCCAGCCGGCGTTCGCGCCAGGCCTGCGCCACGGCGGGCGTATCGCGCAGGTGGCGCGCGGCCCAAAGATACGGCGAGCGCACCCCGGCCGGTCGCCCCACGTGGGCCAGCAGGCGCGCGTTCCACTGGGGCGCCAGGCGATCGAGTGCGTCGACATAACGCGTGTCCTGCCACACCATGGCCGGCACCAGGGCGTGGCCGGTCGTGGTGTCCCACAGCACCGCCGTCGCACGTTGCGTGGCCAGCGCCAACGCCGCGATGTCGCGGCCATCCTGGCGTGCCTGGGCGACGACCTGGCGGCACACCTGCACCGTCCGCGCCAGGATGGCATCGGCGTCCTGCTCGACCACGCCGGGCCGCGGCGCATCGACCTGCAAGGACAGGTACTGCTGTCCCGATACGTGGCCGTCGCCCGACACCAGGGCCGCGCGCGTCCCCGAGGTGCCGGCATCGATAGCCAGGATCACGTCTTTGTGCATGCTATCTCCGTCCGTCATCGCGCCGATTTCCCCAAGGCGGGGCCCAGCGCGGGCAGGGTCTCGTCGCCCTTGAATTGCGGGGCCCCGGCCTCGTTGTCGGGATTGATCCCGCTACGGGTGGGGTCCCACTTGATGGCAAAGCAGATGATGCTGGCAATCAGCGGCACCACCGACAGGATCAGGAAGGTCTTCTCCAGCCCGTAGCTTTCGCGGAACAACGGGAACACCAGCAGCCCGACCGCCGCGCCAATGGAGCCCAGCGCGCCGATGACGCCATTGGCGCCGGCCCGCAGTTCGCCGCGGAACGACAGGGACGACAGGCTCTTGCCGTTGGCGCCCGGCCCGCCGGAATGGAACAGGATGAAGAGCGAGGGCACCACCACCGCCAGCCACAGCGGCATCTTGCCGTGGAAGGTGCCCAGGATGAGCAGCATCAGGAACACGGCGGCAAAGCCGAAAGCCGACGCGCGCCGCAGGCCCAGCTTGCGGCCGATGTACGGCGACATGAAGCCGCCGAAGATGCCGAACACGTTGAACACCAGCGCGCCCACCGTGGCATAGACGAAGTCCTTGCCGAACAGCGCCGCGCTGATCAGCGGCAGGTACCAGCCCACCGCGAAATACTGGATCGACTGCCCGATCTGCACCGTGGCCGCCAGGATGGTGCGCGGCAGATACACGCCGCGAAAGATCAGCAGCACATTGGCCAGCCCGCGCCGGGCCTGGTTGGCCACGGGCACGCGCTCGGCCAACGGCGCGGCCGAGAACGGCTGCGCGTAGATGCGCGTCATCGCCACGGCGGCCTCGTCGACCCGCTCCTTGCGCGCCAGCCAGATCGGGCTTTCGATCATGAAGCGCAACTGCAGCAGCAGGATGGTCACGGCAAACACCGCGGTAGCCGCTACCGAATAGCGCCAGATCGCGTCGCCCACGTCCCACGAATGGAACAGCAGCGCCAGCAACAGGTTGCTGCAGACCGCCGTGTACCACATGCCCTGCCAGGTGTTCAGCCGGCTCTTGAACTTGACCGGCGTGAATTCCGCCAACACGGCCATCGCGATCGCGAAGTCGATGCCATAGGCCGCGCCCACGAAGAACCGGCCCGCCAGGATCACTTCGAACGACGGCGCAAACACCACCAGCAATGCGCCGATCAACGCCAGCAGCTTGGCCGCGATCAACGGCCGCATGCGCCCCCAGCGGTCCGCCATCCAGCCGCCGATGGGATTGAAGGCAATCGCCACCCATGAAGCGAACGAGGTCATCAGCGCCACCTGCCCGGCGGTCAGGCCAAGGTTGCGCGTCATGGGCCCCAGGCCGGCGCTGAGCGCGGAATTGGCGAAAGCGTCCAGGAACAATCCACCCAGGGCGAGCCACCAGATGAGGCCGGCTCGGCCCACGATGCCCGGGCGCGAATCGATATAGGCGATGACATCGTCGATGCCACGCAGCTTGACGGATGTTGATTGCACGACTGTCTCCTCTTTGAATTATTTCTGTAAGAGGTCGACGCAACGTGCACGCGATAAAAGACCACCTTACAGATGGTCTTTTATCTAAATCTGTGCGGTGACTTTATGGACTAACCCGAGGAGTGTCAAGCAGGAGAAACGCTAATCGGCGACTGGCGGTATGCTTGGCCTGCACGTCGATCCGGGCGTGCGTCCATCCTTCTCGAAACACCTTGACCGCACCTCGCGCCGCCATGATCCGACACGCCTTTGCGCTCTCTTTGCTGTTGTCTCCCGCCGCGGCTCTGGCCGCCCCGCCAGACTACATGGACCAATACGACCGCTGCCTGAAAGACGCGGGCGCCGTCAACAACGGCACCGTCGAAGCCTGCTCCAACGCGGTATCGTCCGCCGCCAAGCGCGAGATCAACGCGCAGTACGCCAAGATCCACGCACGCCTGGCGACCGAGTTCCCGGAAGACGCCGTCAAGCTCGAAGAAGCCCAGAAGGCCTGGCTGGTCTACCGCAACGGCCACTGCTCGCTGGCCGGCGCGCACGTCGGGTCGCCGATGTACGGCTACTGCCCGATGCTGCTCAACGCCAACCGCGCCAGCGAACTGCGCGAACTGGCCGGCGACTAGGGCCTGCTTGCCGGAACACCACGACATTGGTACCGTTGCTGCGTCCCCTCTTCCTCACAGGACTGAGCCATCATGACCATCGTCGTCTACGCCGCCAATGCCCGCGCCCTGTGGGACACCATCCAGGCAGACATCGCCGCCATCGGCACCAAAGCCGACGCCAGCGGCAATACCTGGCGCAAGGACGACGGCACCCGCGCGACCAAGATCTACCGCGCCACCCCCACCGGCCAGCACGACGAACGCGCCTACTTCGTCGGCACGGTGCGCACCGGCCAATTGCTGCTGCTGGACCTGCTGCCCGGCAGCGAACCGCTGAACTGGCAATTGTTCGGCACGCTGCATGGCCATATGTCCGGCATGCTGCTGGCCACCTACCCCGACGCCATCCTGTCGCTGAACCTGTTCCCCAACAAGCCGGCGTCTGAATAAGGACACCTCGTTTTGCTGCTGTTTTCCGTTTGCGTGCTGACGGCGCTGTCACTGGCCGCGTTGCTTTGGCGAATCTGGCGGCGCCCCGCCGACAAGACCCCGGGCGACATTCTGCGTCGCGCAGCCGGCGGCGCCGGCCTGTTCGTTGCCTTGGGGCCGCCTGTCGGGGTCGGGGCCTTTGCGCTGCTGGTGACCGTCGCGGCCCTTGATCTGGAAGCCCTCAAGAACCTGCCGATGATGTTCTTCCTGGTGCCCTATTCCTACATTTTTGGCGGGGTGCCCGCCTTGCTGTGCGGCGTCGTGGCCGGCGCCTTTCTGCCGGTTCGCGTGTCGTGGCGCTCGTATTGCTGGCCCGGCCTGCTGGGCGGGTTGTACGCCATGCTGTTCCAGCTGGGATTCGGGTCACGCGACTATTCCTGGTCGGACCTGTCGGCGCTGTCGCTCATGGGAGCCTTGCCAGGCGCGGTCGGCGGCGTGGTGTGCGCCCGCGTGCTGTATGGCAAAGCGCCTGAAACGGCCGCGGAACCTGCCTCACCCCCCTGACGCGGGCACCCCATCGCGCTGATCCCGGCGCCCCCATTCCCGCCGATTGCATCGCACTCGGATCTCTTCTCAGGAAGCCCCCATGAAAACGACCCTGCCCCGCCTGCTGGCTACCCTGGTCACCGGCCTGTACGCCACCGCTGCCTTGGCCGCCTCGGCTTCCGATGGCGCCGTCGCCGCCGCCCAGGCCCAACTCACCCGCATGACGCCCGCCTCTAAGATCGAGTGCCGCGCCGACGGCTACGGCGGCGCGATCTGCACCGCAGATGGCTTTTCCGTGAACTTCGGCAACTGCGGCGAAGGCGCCGCGTTCGGCTCGATCGCGGCCGATGGCGGCCTGGACCTGAACGACCGCATCGACGGCGAAGGCAAGCCGGTGGCCCATGTGCAGGACCGCCAGTTCGTCTGCATCCCCGCCATGGCGCGCAAGGGCGAGACCCAGCGCCATTACGTCATCGTCGTGCCGACCGCCAGCGTGCCGGAATGCCGCGACAACGACCTGTGCAAGGACGCCGACCTGCCGGTGCAATGGAAGTCAGCCAAAAGCGGCCAGGCATGCCACCGAGGCAAGGACGGCGACTATGCCGGCGACTGCGCCTCGGGCTGGGTCGACGTGGGGCAGATCGATCAATATGACACGCTGGCGCGCGTGCGCTCACAGTCGGGCAAATAAACACCGCCGGCCGCGCCAGCGGGTCGGATCAGTTTCCGGCCGCGCGGCGCAGCCGCTCCATTTCAGCGCGGTTCAGGCGCTTGGCTTCCGCTTCGGCGTAGTCACGCTCGCCGGGCTCATATTTGCCGTTGTACAGGCAGCTGGTGACACGGCATTCGAGTGACACGCGAGACGAAGGCGAACCGGAGGTCACCGAGCCCGAATTGGGGGAAGACCAGGGAGAAGGGGTTGATGAAGAAGAGCATCCGGACATCAATGCGGCGCACAGCAGCAGGAAGCCGCCGCGGCATAGCGTTTGAATCGACATGTACCCTCGCTCGAAAAAACAGGCTTGACCCGTCTTTATAGCAAGCCTGGGTGGCGGATCAAAACGCAATCGGCATCGCGCAAACCCGCCCCCCTTTTCACTGCGGGTGCTTGAGCATGTCATCGCGGCTGTGTTCCGCCCTGGACGCCCCAATCGCGGTTTCCACCTTCTTCACCTCTTCAGGCGGGGGCAGCACCGCAGGAAACCCCAGCGCTTCGATCCATAGCTCCCGTGTCCAGCCCTGGGTGTGATACAGATGGTGGTCTTCGTCCTTTTCCACCGCCTCGTACGCCTTTTTCAAGATGGCAGCTTCGGACCCCGAGAGCTTGTCGGCGACCAGGCCGATCAATTCCCAATTCTGGTGGTCCTTGGTTTCGGCCAACACCACGCATTCCCCCGCCACGATTTGGGCTGCGGACGGATCGCCCGCTTTTTTCGCCATCTCGATGGCGGCGACCAGGCTGTCGCCATGGTGCTTGACGATTTTTCTGCTGGGAGCGGGCGTGGCGGGGTCCAGCCCCAGTTCTTCGAATACGGTCAATAGCACCTGCCTGTGCGTCTTGGTTTCGTCCAGATAGCCCTGCCACTCCTTGCGCAGGTCGTCGTTCACTGCACACGAAAGCGCAGCGGTATAGACGCTGATGCCCCCGATTTCCGTCTCCAGCGCCTGGAACAACAGGTCGTGGATTTGCTTGATATTGCCTTTCTTTGATGCAGCCATGATGGACTTCTCCTCGATGAATCGAAACATGCGCCTGACGACGCCATCAGAGAAGCCCAGCAAGCGCCGATCCCGCCAACCCGCCGGATCGCCCACACACCCCCACACGGGTTGTATCTGGTCAGGGTCATCCGGAATCGCATTGACAATCGCGGGCAAAACGCGTCGCCAAAGATGCGCTGCATTGCCACAGATTCCAGATTCCTCTCGCGCTCGGCATCCTGGAGGCGCGATTCATCGTGCGGTACGGGCGCCGCCACGGATTTGCGCGGCCTTTCCGCGCTTCTTTCCGTGGCGACGTGAAAACAGGAACGAGAAGATCCCCGCCACGATCACGGCCGGTAGTATTGCCGAGCAGATTTCCCCGGCAAGCCCGCCTCGGCCGTATGCAAGCTCCAGGTCTTCGCTGGGTTGGAACAGCTCGAAATATCCCAGCAGGCCGACCGGGATCACGACCATGGCAATCAGCAATGTCCAGAATGCGACTAGCGCGCCGTTCATCTGCGGCGCTCGCGCGGCTGAATTGACCGCTTTGCCGATCATCATCAGGGCGGCCAGCGTGAGGAAACTGCACAGGACGAAAACGGATGCGGCGCTCATGCGGTGAAACCTCGATAAAGTGGGGATCAATGTGCCGACGGCGGCGCATCGGTCCGCTGGCCAGCCTCCACCTTATCCGATACTGCAAATAAAGCCAGTTTGGCTATCTAGAACGCGATCCTTAAACCCGCCGTTGCGGTCACGACGTAACTGCCCGAGAAATCGGCGTCGGCGCCCACCTCGCCAAAGAGCGCGTAGCGTTCGTTCCCACCGAAGTTGGCCCCCACCTCCATGCCGCCCCAGGTACGACCCATCCGGCTGCTGACCGGCACGCTCGATACCTGCACCCGGGTTCCGTCCAGGAATTCACGTTTCACGTTGATAACGCCGTAGACATTCGCTTGCCGCGCCTTTCCGCTGGCGTCATGCCAGTTGCGCTGGTAGTCCAGCGCCACGCCCAGGCGACCCTGCAGGCTATCGCCCTTGTCGCTTTCAACCCGTGCATCGAATCTGTCGTTGAAGCGGCTGAAGTGGGTGGACACGTAACTCAGCTGGGCCTGCGGGATGAGCGCGAGCTCTTCCTTCAGTGCGAACGGCTTGCCCGCTTCGACGCTGAGCCCATAGCTACGCGCGTTCTGACCGTCACGCAGCTTGCCCGCCAGACGGGAATTCAGGTCGCTGTTGAACCACGTCGCCTGGGCCTGGGTGTCGACGTACGTGCCGTCGTTGCCGTACCAGGTCAAGGTCGGACCCAGACCGTAGGCCGTGGTGTCGATGCTGCTATCGCCATAGCGCGACGACACGTGGGTCTTGGCCGTGCCATAGTGCACATTGAACCCGCCGACCAACCGCGAACCGCCTTGCTCGCCGGCCAGTATCCGGTCAACGCCGAACTGCGCCTTCCAGCTGTCGGTATTCTGGTGCTGGCCCGTGCTGGACACCGAGGGATTGGCGCGGCTGGTCGTGCTTTCCACCCTGCCCCACACACCATTGCGGCCCGTGTCCGCCACATCGTAGAGGCGGTTTCCGACGCGCTGACGCAGGGTGGGCAACTGGCTCAACGACAGCAATGTGTTGGCGTAGGCTTCGTACACCGGCACACCGGGCTGGTACATGGAGGGACCCGGCGCGCCGGAGGGGCCATTGCCGCCTTCCGGAGCGCCGACGCCCGGCACGCCGGCTTCGGGTGCGCCGACTTGCGTCAATGACGAACGCAGATACCAATTGCCGTTGGCCGGGTCCTTCTGCAACACATAGCCGTAAGCCCCGGCCACCAACGCCGGCTGGCCGGCAATGACGTAGTCGCCATTGGCCAGGTTGAACTGCCCGGCCGACAGGCCATTGACCTGCACCACCTGTATGCCGCGCTGGGTCAGCGCGCCCTCGCCTCCGACGTTGGTTACGGTCACGGGGGTCGTACCGAACGTACCCCCCGTGATGACCAATCGATCCGTCGGCGAGTTGTCATCGCCCAGCTTCGTCCTGATTTCAAGGTTGCCGCCCTGGGCGCCATAGTCGCCGGCAATCGTCAGCGTGCCGAAGCCGCTGCGCGGCCCGGCGCGATCGTGCCACGGTTGCCCGTGGCGCCGACCTGCCCCGTACCGGTAAGCCGAGCGCCAGCCAGAACGTTCATCGAGCCGCCCAGTACGCCGTCGACTTGCAGCGTTCCGGCACGGACCTCGGTGTTGCCCGTCAGCGTCAACGTGCCCGCGCCCAGCTTCGTCAAGCGGGACGAGCCGGAAAAGGCGGTGCCTACGCCGACCTCATGCGTATTCGTATCGAACCAGGCGCCACCGGCGCCCACGGCCTGCGTGGCAAAGCCGCTCAGAAAATCGGATTCGTCGCGATTCGCACGCAGGATGCCGCCGTTCAGATTCAGGGTGACGTTGCCCAACCCTTTGACGACGGCGCCCGTTTCCAGCACGCCGCGGCCGCTGGCATCGCCGTTCAGGTTCAGCGTGCCCGTGGCGGTGGGCGTGCGAGCTATCCAGGTGTCGAAGCTCGTCCGCACCCAGCCGCTCTTCTCAATGTTCAGTGTGCCGTCGCCGCTCAGACCGACATCGATGCCGTCGCTTGCGCTAAGCGTGGACGTATCGGCGGTCGCACTGGATACCGTCACCGTGCCGACGCTGCCGCCGCTCAAGCCGATATAAATGCTTGCGGCAGACGTGGGACCCGTCGGGCCGACGGTGCTGACCGCGGCGCCATCCTGAACCCGCAGTTCACCGGTGCCGCCCAGGCCCACATAGACATTGCCGACCGGTCCCAGACCGTTCGCGCACCAGCAACCGTGACATGCCCTTCGCCGCCGCCCAGGCCGATGCTGGCCTGTCCGCTGTGCACGACGGCCCCATCGTTGATCAGGAGCGTCCCGCGACCCTCGCGGCCGATCTGGAACGCGTAGCGGTGGAAAGCGTCAGTGTCGACCCCGTCCCCGAGAGCGTCACGACGCCCACGCCACCGGTCTCGTCGCCGATGATGGCCGAGTCACCTTTGACCACCCCACCGCCCAGCACATTGAGCGCGCCGTTGCTGCCCGATTCCACCCCGATGCGCATCGTGCCGGCGTTCGTCCAGGTCGAGGCCTGGCCGCTGCCATCGCTGCCCGACACGGTCACCGTGCCCGCGCTACCCGTCTGGTTGCCGATGTAGGTGTCGCTGTTGTCGACCGTAGCGCCTGCGTCAATGGTGAGTGCGCCAGCCGCGGTGTTTCCCACGATCAGGTCCGCGCCGACCGACCAGTTGGGCGTCTGGACCGGGCCTGGCGTGATTTGGCCGGTGCCTGTCACGGATTGGGCTTTCGCCAGAGTCATACTGTCGATAGCACAGGCCAGCACGATGACTGCAATTGAATGACGTGCCAGATCGGAGTGATTGCGTACCATGAGGTGCCCTTGAAGCCAAGCGTGAAATGCAGTGCTTTCTATAAGTACGGCTTGAAGGGCGGATTCTTAAATAGGAGTTCGAGCAAAGAAAAAACCGCCCGAAGGCGGTGTGGCATTACTACGCTGCGCTACTGACGACTTGAGGAGTGCTGGAACCGATGCGCTTATAAAGTCTGATGAATGGAAACTCGACACAAAGCGAGACCAGATAGGACAACATCAATGTCGCGACATATATTGCACCTAGACGAAGTATCTCGCCGCCATATGAATGCAGCAGCTTCAAAACCCCTACTTCGCGGTAGCCCCATACCTGGTCAAGAAACAACAAATGCACGAGATAGAGCGGGTATGAGAGCCGAGCCAAGATAACGACACCCACGCCACCGCTAGCCCGCCAAAACCAGCCAAGCAGAACAGCGCAGAAAGAGGCTCCCAGCACTGTCGGAGCCCAAATAGTGGCTCCCGTCATGAGGTAGGGGCGCAACCAATAAGCATCATTGCTATAGACAAACATCGCAAATGAAGCAAAACCAACACCGCCAAGGACAACAAAAGCCCACGAAAACTTGCGTATCTGCGGCCAGACGCGCACAACGACCGCCGCCAAGACACCCCAGACCAACTCGTCATACCTGGAATGGAACTGGATAAAGCTGGCGAAATACCAGTTGGAATCATCGGGAGCATACGCGCTTGTCATCCACAGGCGCGTAGCAACACCAGAAAAGGCGATAGCCAACAGCCACCAAAACACAGGTACCAATCTATTCCGGTAAATGTTGATCAGGCAGATCAGCAATAGCGGAGCGACCAGATAGAACATCTCTTCTATAACCAGGCTCCACGAACCATCCGGGATAAATCTGGAATCCACCTGGACAAGTCCCGGCGCAAAGAACGTGCCTGTAGTCTGCAAAAACAGCATACCTGCAAGTATGCTTTTCCAGGCGATGGCATCGAGTGGCAACTCTCTGGCCTTGGTCACTACGCACATGAAAATCATGAAGTAGTACACCGGAAGAATTCTTAGCGCTCGATGCCCATAGAAACTGGAGAACGAAAAGCGGTGCGCCATCCCCTTATCCAGAATCGCCCCGCCAATTAAGAATCCACTCAACACGAAGAAAATATCGACACCCACCCAACCAATAGGCATAACGAAGGAGTGATAGAGCACCACAAAACACACAGCAAGGGCGCGCAAAAGGTCCACCCCAGGGTAAGCCCCTGCAGATGTCAAATACTGCCAGTGTTGACGGACCAGACTCACCACATTCCCCATCCAAAAACAGCCGGGATCTTAGCCTATTCTTCACCCCGATAATGCGTTGCAGTCCCTACGTCAGACACCGCTGGAACAGCTCGAAGAAAAGAAGCACCCACCCAAAGCAAAAACCCCCAAGGCATTCCTGCCAAGGGGGGGGGGTTCCGCGCTGCAACCCGGCCTGAAGGCCAGTTGCAACAGTCTTGCAGACACTGCCTGCCCAGGGTGCCACCCGGGCCAAAACAGCATCTAATAGGGGTTTGGTGCGAAGGAGGGGACTCGAACCCCTACACCTGTTACGGCGTCAGGACCTAAACCTGGTGCGTCTACCAATTTCGCCACCTTCGCAAAGCCAAGCCCGCTATTGTAGCTTGCTTGTTAAAATCTTGCGTCATGAATCCGCGCCTCGATGCTTTACACCCCTACCCGTTCGAAAAATTGCGGGCTTTGCTGGCCTCGGCCAGCTCGCAACCGGACGGCCTGACGCCTATCAATCTGTCGATCGGCGAGCCCAAGCACGCCGCGCCGGAGCGCGTCGGGCAGGCCATCCGCGACCACCTGGGCGGGCTGTCGGTGTACCCGTCGACCAAGGGCGACCCGGCCCTGCGGCGGGCGATTTCCGAGTGGCTGGCGCGGCGCTACAGCATCCCGGCGCCCGACGCCGAGACCCAGGTGCTGCCGGCGCTGGGCTCGCGCGAGGCGCTGTTCGCCTTTACGCAGACGGTGATCGATCCGTCGGCCGGGTCGGTGGTGATCTGCCCCAACCCGTTCTACCAGATCTACGAGGGCGCGACGCTGCTGGCCGGCGCCACGCCCTACTACGTCAATGCAGACGCGCTGCGCAATTTCGCCTGCGACTGGAACCAGGTGCCGGACGAGGTCTGGAAAAAGACGCGGCTGGTGTTCGTGTGCTCGCCGGGCAACCCGGCCGGCAATGTGATGACGCTGGACGAATGGGAAGACCTGTTCGCCCTGTCGGACCGCTACGGCTTCGTGATCGCGTCGGACGAGTGCTATTCCGAGATCTACCTGGACGAGGGCAACCCGCCGCTGGGCGGGCTGCAGGCGGCGCGCCGCCTGGGCCGTAACGACTACCGCAACCTGGTGGCGTTCTCCAGCCTGTCCAAGCGGTCCAATGTGCCGGGGTTGCGGTCGGGTTTCGTGGCGGGCGACGCCGCGCTGATCGGCCGCTTCCTGCTGTATCGCACGTATCATGGCAGCGCCATGAGCCCGATCGTGTCGGCGGCCAGTATCGCGGCGTGGACGGACGAGGCCCACGTCAAGGACAACCGGCGCCTGTATCGGGAAAAATTCGAGGCCGTGCTGCCCATCCTGCAGAACGTGCTGGATGTGTCACGGCCGCAGGCGTCTTTTTATCTGTGGGCGGCCACACCGGGGTCTGATACGGCGTTTGCCCGCGACCTTTATGGCCGCACCGGTGTTACCGTGCTGCCGGGCAGCTATCTGGCCCGCGACGCGCACGGCGTGAATCCGGGCCAGGGCCGCATCCGGCTGGCCCTGGTGGCGCCGCTGGCCGATTGCGTGCAGGCGGCCGAACGCATTGCCCATTTTGTACATACTTCTGTTTGATCAACCTTTGAAAAGCTGACCCCGTTATGACTCTCGACCTGCAGACCACCATCGAAAAAGCCTGGGACGACCGGGCCAACCTGTCGTTCGGCGATGCCTGCGCCGAAGTGCGCGAAGCCGTCGAGCACACCATCGACGGTCTGGACCTGGGCCGCCTGCGCGTGGCCGAAAAAATCAACGACGACTGGGTCGTGCACCAGTGGATCAAGAAGGCCGTGCTGCTGTCGTTCCGCCTGTACGACAACGCCATCATGGGCCAGGCCCCGCTGCAGTTCTACGACAAGGTGCCGCTCAAGTTCTCGGAATACGGCGACAACGCGTTCAAGCAAGGCGGCTACCGCGTGGTGCCGCCCGCCGTGGCCCGCCGCGGCGCGTTCCTGGGCCGCAACGTGGTGCTGATGCCGTCCTACGTCAACATCGGCGCCTACGTCGACGAAGGCACGATGGTCGACACCTGGGCCACCGTGGGTTCGTGCGCCCAGATCGGCAAGAACGTCCACCTGTCCGGCGGCGTCGGCATCGGCGGCGTGCTCGAGCCGCTGCAGGCCAACCCCACCATCATCGAAGACAACTGCTTCATCGGCGCCCGCTCGGAAGTCGTGGAAGGCGTGATCGTCGAAGAGAACTCGGTGCTGGCCATGGGCGTGTATCTGTCGCAAAGCACCAAGATCTATGACCGCGCCACGGGCAAGATCACCTACGGCCGCGTGCCGTCGGGTTCGGTGGTGGTGCCGGGTTCGCTGCCGTCGGCCGACGGTTCGCACAGCCTGGCCTGCGCCGTGATCGTCAAGCGGGTCGACGCGCAGACCCGCGCCAAGACCAGCATCAATGATCTGCTGAGGGCTTAAGCCAAATGTCGGGCTCCGTTGTTCTTGATCTGGTCAAGGACCTGATCTCGCGCCCGTCGGTCACGCCGGCGGACGCAGACTGCCAGGCGACGCTGGCTGCGCGCCTGGCGCGCATCGGCTTCACCTGCGAAACCATCGCCCAGGGCGGTGTCACCAATCTGTGGGCGCGCCGCGGCACGGCCGCGCCGCTGGCCGTCTTTGCCGGCCACACTGACGTGGTGCCGCCGGGTCCGCGCGAAAAGTGGGAAAGCGATCCGTTCGTGCCCACCGAGCGCGACGGCTACCTGTACGGCCGCGGCGCGGCCGACATGAAAAGCTCGATTGCTGCCTTCGTGGTGGCGGCCGAGGAATTCGTGGCGGCCAACCCGCAGCACGGCGGCTCGATCGCCCTGCTGATCACGTCCGACGAAGAAGGCCCGTCGATCGATGGCACCGCCATCGTCTGCGATGCACTGAAAGCGCGTGGCGAGCAGATGGACTACTGCATCGTCGGCGAACCCACCTCGGGCGACGTGCTGGGTGATACCTGCAAGAACGGCCGCCGCGGCTCGCTGTCGGGCAAGCTGACGGTCAAGGGCATCCAGGGCCACGTGGCCTACCCGCACCTGGCCCGCAACCCGGTGCACCAGTTGGCGCCGGCGCTGGCCGACATCGTCAAGATCGAATGGGACCAGGGCAACGAGTATTTCCCGCCGACCACGTTCCAGGTGTCGAACCTGAACTCGGGCACGGGCGCCACCAACGTGGTGCCGGGCGATGCCGTGGCGCTCTTCAACTTCCGCTTCTCCACCGCCAGCACGCCCGAAAGCCTGCGGGCGCGGGTGCATGAAGTGCTGGACCGCCACGGCCTGGAATACACGCTGGACTGGGAACTGGGCGGCGAGCCCTTCCTGACCCCGCGCGGTTCGCTGACCGATGCGCTGGTCAAGGCCATCCGCGAAGAAACCGGGGTGACGGCCGAGCTGTCCACCACGGGCGGCACGTCCGACGGCCGCTTCATCGCCAAGATCTGTCCGCAGGTGATCGAGTTCGGCCCGTGCAACGCCACGATCCACAAGGTCAACGAGCGTATCGAGCTGGCCTCGCTGGACCCGCTTAAAAACATCTATCGGCGCACGCTGGAAAACCTCCTGCCCGCCAAGTAAAAAGCCACTCATGTATCAATCCGCCCGCCAAGAACTGCTGACCCTGCGCGACCTGATCCGCTACGGCGTATCGCGCCTGAACGCCGCCGAGGTGGCGCTGGGTCACGGTAGCGACAACGCCTGGGACGAGGCGGTCTACCTGGTCCTGCACGCCCTGCACCTGCCGCTGGACACGCTGGAGCCCTTCCTGGACGCCCGCGTGCTGACCGAAGAGCGCAGCCGCGTGCTGGACCTGATCGACCGCCGCGTGACCGAGCGCGTGCCGGCTGCCTACCTCACCAACGAGGCCTGGCTGCGCGGGCATCGCTTCTACGTGGACAAGCGCGTCATCGTGCCGCGCTCGCCCATCGCGGAGCTGCTGGACGAAGGCCTGTCGCCCTGGGTCCAGGATGCGCAGGCCGTCGACAACGTGCTGGACATGTGCACGGGATCGGGCTGCCTGGCAATTCTGTCGGCCATGGCCTTTCCGTATGCCCACGTCGATGCCGTCGACGTGTCGTCGGATGCCCTCGAAGTCGCCCGCCGCAATGTGGACGACTACGGCCTGGCCGACCGCCTGGAACTGCATCAAAGCAATCTGTTCGACAGCCTGCCCGAGCGCCAGTACGACGTGATCGTGTGCAATCCGCCCTACGTGAACAGCGGCTCGATGGACGTGCTGCCGCAGGAATACCGCCACGAGCCCCACCTGGCGCTGGCCGGCGGCACCGACGGCATGGACCTGGTGCGGCGCATTCTGGAAGCCGCCCCGCGCTTTATGTCGGCGGACGGCGTGCTGGTGCTGGAAATCGGCCATGAGCGCGACTTCTTCGAAGCCGCCTTCCCCGAACTGTCGCCGGTGTGGCTGGATACGGCAGAGGCATCCGACCAGCTTCTGCTCTTGACCCGCGAGCAGTTGACGACGTGATACGTGCTACTGGATTGACCTTGCGCCGCGGCACGAAGGTGCTGCTGGACGACGCTGAATTCGTGGTGCATCCCGGCGAACGCGTCGGCATCGTGGGCAAGAACGGCGCCGGCAAGTCGTCGCTGTTCGCGCTCTTGACCGGCGCGCTGGACCTGGATGCCGGCAGCCTGGCCGTGCCCGCCGGCTGGCGCATTGCCAGCGTCGAACAGGAGCTGCACGCCGACGACCGTCCCGCCCGCGAATTCGTCATCGACGGGGACACGGGGCTGCGCGCGCTGCAAGCGCGCCGCGCCGAACTGACCGACGACCAGGGCACGCAGATCGCCGAGGTCGAGGCAGCCCTGGTCGAGGCCGGCGCCTGGAGCGCCGCCTCTCGCGCCGAACAGCTCCTGGCCGGCCTGGGCTTCAAGCCGGCCGAATGGACCCAGCCGGTGGCGAGCTTTTCCGGCGGCTGGCGCATGCGCCTGGCGCTGGCGCGCGCGCTGATGGCGCCGTCCGAATTGCTGCTGCTGGACGAACCCACCAACCACTTGGATCTGGACGCGATGCTGTGGCTGGAGAAATGGCTGGGTGCCTATCCGGGCACCGTCATGCTGATCTCCCACGACACCGAGTTCCTGGACGCGGTGGCCAAGTCCATCCTGCATTTCGACCATGCCAAGCTGGTGCGCTATCGCGGCGGCTACGGTGATTTCCTGACGCAACGCGCCGAGCGCCTGCGCCAGACCAATATCGCGTACGAACGCCAGACCCGCGAAACCGCCCGCCTGCAAGGCTTCATCGACCGCTTCAAGGCCAAGGCGTCCAAGGCCAAGCAGGCGCAAAGCCGCGTCAAGGCGCTGGCCCGCATGCAGGTGCTGGCGCCGCTGCAGGCCGAAGCGGGCATCGACATCCGCATCCCCTCGCCCGACCAGGTGCCCGACCCGCTCTTGACGCTGGAACACCTGTCCGCCGGCTATACCGATGCGGCGGGCAACGCCGTGCCGATCCTGCGCGACGTCACGCTGATGGTGCGCGCGGGCAGCCGCGTGGGCGTGCTGGGCGCCAACGGCGCCGGCAAGAGCACGCTGATCAAGACGCTGGCCGAAGAACTGCCGGTGCAGGCCGGAGAACGCCGCGCCTCGCGCGGCCTGGCCATCGGCTACTTCCACCAGCACCAGCTCGACATGCTGGACCTGGACAGCACGCCGCTGGCGCACCTGGCGCGCCTGGCGCCGGAAACGCGCGAGCAGGAACTGCGCAATTACCTGGGCGGCTTCGGCTTCTCGGGCGATACGGTGAACAGCAAGGTCGGCCCGATGTCAGGCGGCGAAAAAGCGCGCCTGGCGCTGTCCTTGATCGTCTGGCAAAAGCCCAACCTGCTGCTGCTGGACGAACCCAGCAACCACTTGGACGTCGAAACGCGCGAGGCCCTGGCCGCCGCGCTGGCCGAATTCGGCGGCAGCATGCTGCTGGTCTCGCACGACCGGCACCTGCTGCGCACGACGGTAGACAGCTTCTGGATCGTCGCCGACGGCGCCGTGCGCGAGTTCGACGGCGACCTGGAAGACTATCGGGACTGGCTCGCAGCCCGCAATGCCGGCGAACGCGCCGAAGCGGCCCGCGAAAACGCCGAAAACGGCGAACCCGTGGTCGACCGCAAGGCGCAACGCCGCGCCGAAGCCGAACAGCGCCAACGCCTGTCGGCCCTGCGCAAGCCGCTGGAAGCCAAGCTGGCCAAGGTGGAATCCGAAATGGAAAAACTGCGCGCCAAGCTGCAGGCGCTGGACGGCGTCATTGCCGACCCCGACCTGTATTCCGACGCGCGCCGCAGCGAACGCCAGAAGGTCATGGCCGAGCACGGCGAATACGGCAAGCGCATGGAAACGCTGGAAGAACAGTGGCTTGAACTGCAGGGTTCGCTGGAAGACATCGACCAGAGCGAAGCCTGAGGGCGGCGGGTGGCTCGCCGCTCGCCCCTTCCCGCCACCGCGGGGGCCATCTATTAATAATAATAGTTATCATTTATAATTGGTTGCGAATTTGACTCTATCTGGCGCCGGGCGTCAGCGACATGTCTTCGCTTACCGATGTATTTCTCCGCCACTACCGCGAGGTGCTGGGTTTTCTTTCGCTACGCACCGGATCCCGCGATGTGGCCCAGGACTGCGCCCAGGACACCTGGATCAAGCTGGCCGAGTTCAAGGACAGGACCCGCCCGGACAATGACCGTGCCTATGTCTTCCGGGTCGCTGCCAACATTGCCACCGACTGGCACCGCCGCCGCGGCCGCGAACTGACCGCCGTCGCCGACTACGCCGCCGCACAGCCCCCTGCCTTCGAAGCCGACACGCTGGATGTGGCCGCAGCGAATCAACTGCTGCGCCGGCTGGAAACCGCCCTGCTCGCCCAGCCCCGCCGCAGCCTGGACGTATTCGTGCTGCATCGCCATGATGGCCTGACCTATCGCGCCATCGCCGAACGTTTCGCGATCTCGGTCAGCGCCGTGGAAAAGCACATGATGCGGATCCTGCTGGCCTGCGACCAGGCGTTGGCGTGAGCATGACGCCGTCCGTTCGCGGGCCGCGGGCCGCCAATGACGAGGCCTCGCGCTGGATCGTGCGAGCCAGCGGACAGGCGCTGGACGCCCAGGCACAGGCCGAGTTCGAGGCGTGGTACCACGCCGACCCCAGCCATGCCGCGGCGTACGACCGGCTGGCGCGGGTGTGGCGCCGCATGGGTGAGATCGACCGCGGCAAGCTGGCCGCCGCACGGCCGGCCCGCAAGCGGCGCACGGCCCTGGCACTGGCGCTGCTGGCAGGCACCGGCATCGCCTGGCACACGCTGCGGGATTTTCATCCGGGGGCCGACTACGCCAGCGGCGCCGAGGTGCTGCGTGTCGCCTTGCCCGACGGCTCCGCCGCGGTGCTGGACGCGCATTCCGCCATTGCGGTGGACTTCAGTCCTGGCAAGCGCGAAGTGCGCTTGCTGGCTGGCCGGGCGCTGTTCAATGCCGCCCCGCGCATTGCCGAGGGTCCGGCGTTCACCGTGGCCACGCCCGACGCCTCGGCGACCGCCCTGGGCACCCGCTACACGGTGGCGCGCGAGGCGGACGGCACGCGGGTCACCGTGTACCAGCATCGCGTCGCGGTGCAGTGCCTGGCCTGCGACGGCGGCCCGTCGCTGATCCTGGGCCCCGGCCAGGACGCCGCCGTATCGGCCGCGGGCATCACCCGCGGCGAGGCCCCCAAGGAGACCGCGCCGGGTTGGAGCCAGGGCCTGCTGGCGTTCAACAACGCGCTGCTGCCGGACGCCGCCACGCAATTGGCGCGCTACACCGGCAAGCACATCGTGGTCATGGGGGACGCCGCGCGGCACACCCGCGTGTCCGGCACGGCCAACATCGCCAATCCCAAGCGGGCGCTGGACTTGCTGTTGGCCCACACCCCGGTGCGCATCACGGACCTGCCCGGGCTGCTGATCCTGCGTTGAAGCGCGGGCACCAATCGGTAAATGAGAATCGATATAAATTATTCATCGATCCTGCACTGAGGTAACGGCAGCGTCACCACGTCCTACGGCTGACATCAACACCGCTTGGGACGTATTCATGGCTTTTCCCTTTGACGGCACCGCCCGGCGCCGAGCAGGCGCTTCGGCCGCCATTCTCTGCGCCGCGCTGGCCCTGGCGACACCCGTCGTCGCCCAACCGCCGACTCGTGCGACCACATACGACCTTCCCGCCCAGCCGCTGGGCGACGCGTTGCTGGCGCTGGGTCGCCAGGCCGGGCTGGAGATCTCGTTCCCGCCCGCCGCCGTGGCCGGCAAGATCGCGCCCGCCCTGCAAGGCGAGTATTCGGCGCTGCTGGCGCTGGACAAGCTGCTGGCAGGGTCCGGCCTGGCGCTGCGCGCCGACGGCCCGGGCCGCTACATCGTCTTCGCGGACAAGACCAGCCAGTTCTCGGCGCTGCGGCTGGAGGCCGTGCGGGTCTATGGCGAACAGGTCGGCGAACGCATCTACGGCCGCGAAGAAATCGCCGACACGCCGTCGTCGAACCGCGACCTGAGCACCTTGCTGGCCACCCACCCCGCAGTGCGCACCAATCCCGGCGTGGCCGGCTCGCAGAACCGCGGCTCGCTGAACGTGGAAGACATTTCCTTCCATGGTTCCAGCCCTTATCAGAACCTGTTCCAGATCGACGGCATGGACGCGACCAATCGCGTCGACCCTGCCAGCAAGAACCTGAACCTGCAGGTCGGCAACATCCCCAGCAATCCGCAGTCGTACTTCGTGGACACCAGCCTGCTGGACGAAGTCCGCGTGCACGACAGCTTCGTGCCGGTGGAGTACGGGCGTTTCACTGGCGGTGTGGTCGATGCACGACTGCGGCGTTTTTCCGGCGAGAACCACCTGAACCTGGACTACCGCTGGAACACGTCGAAGATGACGCGGCAACAGGTGTCGGAAGGCGACGAGAACAGCTGGGCGCAAGGCAAGCCCGGCTACTCGCCAGAATGGAAGAAGCGCTTCTATTCGGCGGTGGGCGACATCGCGTTCAACGAGAAAACCGGCGCCGTGCTGGCGATGTCGCGCCGCGAATCGGACATCACCCGCTGGAACATGGGCGTGGACGACAAGGGCCAGCCCCTGCCCGGACAAGACCGATACCGGGATCGCATCGACAATTTCCTGGGCAAGTTCAGCGTGCGGGCCAGCGCCGACACCGTCGCCGACCTGACGCTGAAATACAGCGACCGCCGCGAAACCCTGGCCAGCGACTTGTTTCGCAACACCCGCTGGGACAACAACCACGGTGCGCGCGGCGTCAGCGGCAACGTCGACCACCTGTTCCAGGGAGGTCGCTTCACGCTGCAGGCGGGCTGGGACCGTTCGATGAGCAATCGCCAATCGGTGGGCAGTGAACTGGTCACGTACCAGCCGTACAAGCTGCCGCAATATACCGCCGGCGGTTTCGGACGCGAACAGACGCAGCAGGACACCTGGACGCTCAAGGGCCGCATCGACCTGGATCCGGTGCGTACAGGGGTGTTCACGCACAGCCTGTACGCGGGCGCGGACATCCAGCACGTCGAGGCGGGCTTCAAGCGCTACCAGGAATCGTATTCCTACCGCCGCGCCTACAGCGCCAATGGCAAGTACCAGGATTTCAGCAAGGTCCGCTACCTGCCGGGCACCGTGAACGTGAACTACGACATGGCCGGCCTGTACCTGTCCGACCGCATCGAATGGCAGCGCCTGGCGCTGGACGCCGGCGTGCGCTATGACCGCGAGACCTTCCTGGGCAACACCAACCTCTCGCCGCGCACCCGCCTGGACTGGGACCTGTTCGGCTCGGGCGACACGCTGCTCAGCGCCGGCTGGTCACGCTACTACGGTGCAGAAGTGCTGGAGACCGCGCTGGAAGCCGAGCGCAGCCGCCTGCGCAAACAGGTGCTGGACGCCAAGGGCAAGCCGGTCGCCGACGGCAGCAAGGAATACTTCGTCGAATACCAAGGCCTGCGCCTGCCCTACGATGACGAATGGGCCGTGTCGCTGCGCCAACGCTTGGCGGGGCTGGAAGGCACCTTGAGCTACGTGCACCGAAACGGCCGCGATCAATGGACCAAGACCGGCAACGAACGCGAGGGCTATCGATACACCAACGACGGCCTGTCCACCACCGACGGCGTGAGCCTGACGCTACGCATGCTGGAACCCTGGCGTCTGGGCGAGACGCGCTGGAACATGCAGGCGTCCTGGAGCTGGCAAAAACGCAAGACCAACGCGGACCTGGTCCAAGGCTACACCGCGGATGCCCGCGCACCGGACGATTACGTGATCTACAACGGCTCGCAGATCCGCGCCATCGACCTGCCCCCCAGCAGCTTCTACCAGCCCCAGGTCGCCACGATGACGCTGATCGGCGCGTGGCCCCGCGCCGGGCTCACCTGGAGCAACATGGTCAATTGGCGCAGCAAGCGTGATGCCACGATCTATGTCGGCGTGGGCCCCAAACCCTATTACCTGGACCGCTACGAATCTGGCGAACTGCCTTCGTACTGGACCTGGGACACCAAGCTGGCCTGGCAACCCACGTTCGCCCGCAACCTGGAATTCACGGTCGAAGTGCTGAACGTGCTGAACCGCATGCCCGCCGTGACGGCCAGCAACCCCAACCTGAAGACCAACCGCAGCACCTACCAATCGGGACGCGAGCTATGGCTGCAAGTCGGCTATCGCTTCTGATGGCGGGCGCGGCGCTGGCCGTGGCCAGCGCCGTGCAGGGCGCCGAAGGGCCAGGGGCTGCCCCCTGGGCCGTCTCCCCCGCCTGCCGCAACGCAACAGGCGAAGACGCCGCCTGCCTGCGGTTCCGCTACGCCGGACCCGCCGCTACGTGGCCGGCGCCCACCATCGACCCGGGCGTGCGCTGGACGGAATGGGCGGCGGTACCGGCAGCCGCCGATCCGCCGTTGACCTGGACAGCCGCGAACCCAGGCCAGGCGGAACTGGCGGCCGACGTGGCGCGTGCGCCGGTCGTGATGCTGGGCCAGATGCTGTTCTTCGACACCCGCCTGTCGCGCAAGGGGCAGGTGTCCTGTGCGTCCTGCCACCTGCCGCAGCGCGCCTACACGGACGGCCTGGCGCTGGCGGTGGGCGAAGACAGACTGATGGGCCGGCGTCGTTCCATCCCGCTCCTGGCCGCGCCGTTCGCCCCGCGCCTGTTCTGGGATGGGCGCGCGGCCAGCCTGAAGGAACAGGTCATGGGGCCGCTGCACGATCCGCGTGAAATGAACCACGACGCGGCCGGCGCGGTGGCGCGGCTGCGGCAGACGGACGCCTATCCGCCGCTGTTCCTGGCGGCATTCGGCGCGGCGCCTGAAGCGGCATCTGCTGAGGCGCCTGGCGCCACCCCCACGCCGCCGTCACCCGTGGATGCGGACCGCATGGCGCGCGCGCTGGCGGCGTTCGTTGCGTCGCTACGGCCCGAGCCCACGCGGTTCGACGAATTCCTGGCCGGCAAGCCCGACGCGCTGGACGACACCGAACTGCGCGGCCTGCATCTGTTTCGCACACGGGCCCGCTGCATGAATTGCCATAGCGGCCCGCTGCTGACCGACCACCAGTTCCACAACATCGGCCTGTCGTTCTACGGCCGCCGCAACCAGGACCTGGGCCGCTTCGAAGCCACGCGCGAGCTCGACGACCTGGGCAAGTTCCGCACGCCCAGCCTGCGCAACGTCTCGCGCGCCGGACCCTGGATGCACAACGGCCTGTTTCCGGACCTGAAGGGGCTGCTGCGCATGTACAACGCCGGGATGGGCCGCGATCCGGCGCCGGACAATCCGCCCGATCCGTATGCACCGCGCAAGTCGGCACACATCAAGCCGCTGGACCTGAGCCCGGACGAGATCGATGCGTTGCTGGCGTTCTTGAAGGCGCTGTAAAAAAAGCTGCGTCCGACATGGACGCAGCTTTTTTGAGCAAGCACGCGGATTGCGATACCGCCACCCGGCGTGTGAGGCAGGGACAAAGCGGCAACACGATGCAGCGACCGCCCTTGGGGACGGTCATCTCGCGAACCGTGTCAACCGCCCCGCATCAAGAGTAAGGGCGCTCGCGCAGACGCGTGTGGTGGTCGACGACGGTATCGATCACTTCGCGCAGGATGGTTTCGGCCAGCGCTGGGGGCACGCCGGCCTCTTCGGCCAGACGGCGGATGCGCTGGACCTGCTGGTCTTCGCGCACCGGGTCCACCAGGTCCATGTCGTGGGCTTGCTTGAGCTCGCCGATCATGTCCGTGCAGCGGAACCGCACACCCAGCAGCAGGATGATCTGCTGATCGATTTCGTCGACCTCGGCGCGCAGCGCCGACAGTTCGGCTTTCGGGGAATCGTCTTTGGCCATGTCTTTGTCAACCTTGAACAATATCAAGCTTGGCGATGCCCAGCGCCAGGGTCTTGGCGCCGACATCGCGGAACTGGATTTCGGCCTGCGCGTCCTGCCCCGCCCCGCTCAGGCCGATGATCGTGCCATCGCCGAACCGGGCATGATGGACACCCTGCCCCACACGATACTGCTTGTCGCCGACCGTGACACCCGTGGCCGTGCCGCGCGGTTGACGCGGCGCAATCGTGTTGGTGGGCTTGCGGCCAAAGGCGTCGCCGCGATTGCCGTTCCAACCCGCGCCCGTGCTGCTGACCGGGGCCAGACCAGCCTTGGGCGACAGCCATTTCAGGTGCTGTTCGGGGATTTCGTCCAGGAAGCGCGAGCGCATGGCGTAGCGCGTCTGGCCATGCAGCATGCGGCTTTGCGCCAGGCTGATATACAGACGCTGGCGCGCACGGGTGATCGCCACGTACATCAGGCGGCGTTCTTCTTCCAGGCCGGACTGTTCGAGAATGCTGTTCTCGTGCGGGAACAGCCCTTCTTCGAGGCCGGTGATGAAAACGGCGTCGAATTCCAGGCCCTTGGCCGCGTGCACGGTCATGAGCTGCACGGCATCCTGGCCCTGCTGGGCCTGGTTGTCGCCGGCTTCCAGGGCCGCGTGCGACAGGAATGCCGCCAACGGCGTCATCGTGTCGGCCACGACCGGCGGCGCGTCGACCACACCCGGCATCAAGGTGGACGAGGTGTCTTGCGCAGGCGGCACCCCGGCCGGCAGGCCGTCGTAGTTTTCCTCGGACGCGAACACCGCCGCGGCGGTGATCAGTTCGTTCAAGTTTTCCAGCCGCTCGGCGCCTTCGCGCTCGGCCTTGTAATGGGCATTCAAGCCACTGGCTTCGAGCATGTGCTCGACCATTTCGGGCAACGGCAGATCGCGCGTTTCTTCGATCAGGCGATGAATCAGCTGCGCAAACTGGGCCAGGTTCGACCCGCCCTTGCCCGCCACCATGGCCACCGCCGCGTACAGGCTGGAATCGTGCGCACGGGCCGCGTCGGCCAGTTGCTCGAGCGTGCGCGCGCCGATGCCGCGCGTGGGGAAATTGACCACCCGCATCCAGGACGTATCGTCGTGCGGATTGGCCATCAGGCGCAGGTACGCCAGCGCGTGCTTGATTTCCTGGCGTTCGAAAAAGCGCAGGCCGCCGTACACCTTGTACGGAATGCCGGCGGAAAAGATGGCGTGTTCGATCACGCGCGATTGCGCGTTGCTGCGGTACAGCACGGCGATCTCGCGGCGCAGGCTGCCGTCGTGGATCAGCGAACGGATTTCGTCCACGATCCATTGGGCCTCCATGCCGTCGGAAGGCTGCTCGATGACACGCACCGGCTCGCCTTCGCCCTGGTCGGTCCAGAGGTTCTTGCCCAGGCGGCCGCTGTTGTGGCCGATGAGCGCGTTGGCCGAATCCAGGATGTGGCCGTACGAACGGTAGTTCTGCTCGAGACGGATGACGGTGCCATGCGCATAGTCACGCTCGAAATCGGCCATATTGCCGACATTGGCCCCGCGAAACGCGTAGATGGACTGGTCGTCGTCGCCCACGGCGAAGATCGCCGCGCCGCCGCCGGCCAGCAGCCGCAGCCACTTGTACTGCAGCGTGTTGGTGTCCTGGAACTCGTCCACCAGGATATGGCGGAAACGCCGCTGGTAGTGCTCGCGCACGGGCGCATTGCGCGACAGCAATTCGTAGGCGCGCAAGAGCAGCTCGGCGAAGTCGACCACGCCTTCGCGTTGGCACTGGGCTTCGTAAAGCTGATAGATCTCGATCAGGCGGCGACGGTGGGCATCGTAGGCCTCGACGTCGTTGGGGCGCAGGCCCTCTTCCTTGGCGCCGTTGATGAAACGCTGCACGTCGCGCGGCGGATACTTCTCGTCGTCGACGCCGTTGGCCTTCATCAGGCGCTTGATGGCCGCCAGCTGATCGGTAACGTCAAGAATCTGGAAGGTCTGCGGCAGGCCGGCATCGCGATGATGCGCGCGCAGCATGCGGTTGCACAGGCCGTGGAAGGTGCCGATCCAGAGGCCGCGCGTATCGATCGGCAGGATGGACGACATGCGCGCCAGCATTTCGCGGGCGGCCTTGTTGGTGAACGTGACCGCCAGAAGCCCAAAAGGCGAAGCCTGGCCGGTTTGAATCAGCCAGGCCATGCGGGTGGTGAGCACCCGGGTCTTCCCGCTGCCCGCCCCGGCCAGGACCAGGGCGTGCTGCGGTTCTAACGTTACTGCGGCGCGTTGTTCAGGGTTGAGCTTCTCTAGCATCATGCCGCGTAGCGGCGCAGACGTTGAGCGAATTGCTCGAGCCCGGCGATGCCGCTTTGCTGGGCGCGCTGGCACCAGGCCTGCAGGTCATGAAGGAGCTGTTCGCTGCTGGCGCTGGAGCTTTCCCAGATGCGGCCGAGTTCGCGGCGCATTTGCACCAGGGTCGACAGCGACTGGTTCTGGGCAATGGCCTTGTCCACGGCTTCGAGCTGTTCCGGCTGAAGGATGTCTTCGTTGCGGTGGATCGCACGGCGCACCTTGTGCAGCTTGTTCCAGCCGCAATCGGCGTTGCCGTCCTGGCGCGAGGCCTTCAGCTTGGCGAGTTCTTCGCGGGCAGCGCTCTTGATCACGTCCGCGTAGCGGGCCATGACTTCGTAGCGGTGCGTGATCACGCCTTGCAGGGTGCGCAGGTCGATGCCGGTCTTGGAGTCATCCAGCTTGAGCTTGGGCGCGACCTTCTTGATCTTGGCCAGGCCCAGGAACTTCAGGATGTTGATGTAGCACCAGCCGATGTCGAATTCGTACCACTTGGCCGAGAACTTGGCCGACGTGCCGTGGGCGTGGTGATTGTTGTGCAGCTCTTCGCCGCCAATCACGATGCCCCAGGGGAACACGTTGGTGCTGGTGTCCGGGCTGTTGTAGTTGCGGTAGCCCCAGTAGTGGCCGATACCGTTGACGACGCCAGCCGCCCAGAAGGGAATCCAGGCCATCTGGACAGCCCAGACCGTGACGCCGATGGCGCCGAACAGGGCGATGTCGATGGCGAGCATGCTGAGCACGCCCCACAGGCTGTGCTTGCTGTAGACGTTGCGTTCGAGCCAATCGTCAGGCGTGCCGTGGCCGAACTTGGCCATGGTTTCCTTGTTGTTGGATTCTTCGCGGTACAGCTCGGCGCCGCGGAACAGCACCTTCCAGATACCGAACAGGATGGGCGAATGGGGATCGCCTTCCTTTTCGCACTTGGCGTGGTGCTTGCGGTGGATGGCGACCCATTCCTTGGTGACCATGCCGGTCGTCATCCAGAGCCAGAAACGGAAGAAGTGCATGACAGCCGGATGCAAATCCAGACCGCGGTGCGCTTGGCTGCGATGGAGGAAGACCGTGACCGCGACAATGGTGATGTGCGTCACGACCAGGGTGAAAACGACGATCTGCCACCAAGAGGCTTGAGTCAGACCGCCGGCAATGAAGGAGAGGATGTAATCCATAAAGCTGTTATGAGCCTCGCTTGAAGAGTGCCTGAAGTTTAGCTTACCTTTGCCATCTTATGACAATGGAGTTTCAAAATAGTTTTTGAGCGAAATCAAGGACTAAGCCCCGCTTTTGAGCACAAAACCGCACACTCGCGGCGGCACTCGCAAGCCGCGGACTGACACCGTGCGGGCTTCCGGCGGCGGGGCCGGCGCTTCCCGGGAGGGGGGAAGCCTTCGCAAGGCATGGTGTTTTGGCCACATTTCGCCATTAAAGTTCCTGTCAGGTCCCGCGCCTGTCTTGCGGGCGCCATGCGTCTGGCGCACACTTCGGTCCGCCCGTCCGCCATTTACCCGGTCCGCTCCACGATGTTTCGCCACAAAATCCGTCCCCAGTTCTTTGCACTGCTGGCCCTGTCCGGGCTGACGACATCGACGCCTGCCCTGGCCCAGTCGATGAAAACGGGGGACGTCGCCGTGCTGGCGTCGTATTACGAAATAAGGGGGTCGGATTGCCTGGCCCTGCGCGCGCCGCGCGTGACGGTCACGCTGCAGCCGCGCCTGGGCACCGCCAGCATCGTGCAGACGCGCGGCCAATCCGGCGATTCGGGACGTTGCGCATATAAGACAGTGCCGATTGCCCAACTGGTCTACCAGGCCAACCAGCCCGGTTCGGACTCGCTGGCCTGGGAAGTGAAATACCAGAACAAGACGATCGGCATCCGCCGCTACAGCGCCACGCTGGGCATCGCGCCGGCCAACTGAGCCGGCGCGGCCCGCGTGCCTTCAAGCCGCGGGCTTGGCGTTGGCGGGCTTGACCGGGGCCGGTTCGGCGTCGGCAGGTTCCGCCGCATCGGCCTCGTCAGCCACCTGAGTGGCTTCAGCCTGAACCGACTCCACTTCCGCCAGAACCACTTCGGCTTCGGCCTGGGCAGCCTGCACGACCGCCTCGGCCTCTGCCTCGGCAGCGCCTTCAACCGTACCCACGGCGTCCGCTTCTGCGTCGACCTCGGCCTGGGCCTCGGTTTCCGGGGCGGCGGAGGCTTTCTTGCGGCGTTCGAACACAGCGGCAAAGAAGCCGTCGGTGCCATGAACATCGGGGCGCAGCTGGACGTAGGGGCCGTCCAGCTTCAGGTTTTCGCAGCGCGCCGCGAGGATTTCGGCCGCGTCCAGGCGCTCGAAGTCGGGGTGGCTGGCCAGGAAACGTTCGGCCTGCACTTCGTTTTCTTCGGCCAGCAGGCTGCAGGTGGCGTACACCAGGCGGCCGCCCGGGGCCACGCAACGCGCCGCGCTGTTCAGGATGCGTTCCTGCAACTGGCCCAGTTCGGCCAGCGCCTCGGGGTGCTGGCGCCATTTCAGGTCTGGGTTGCGGCGCAAGGTGCCGATGCCGCTGCACGGAGCGTCGACCAGCACGCGCTGGGCCTTGCCGGCCAGGCGTTTGACGCGGGCATCGTTTTCGCTGTCGATGACCACCGGCACCACGTTGGACAGGCCGCTGCGGGCAAAACGCGGCTTGGCGCGGGCCAGGCGGGCGGCCGACACGTCGAAGGCGTAGAGCCTGCCGGTCGAACGCATCAGCGCGCCCAGCAGCAGGGTCTTGCCGCCGGCGCCGGCGCAGAAGTCGATGATCATTTCGCCGCGGCGCGGGGCTACGAGCAGGGCCAGCAGCTGGCTGCCTTCGTCCTGCACTTCGATGCTGCCGTTTTCGAATTGCGGCCAGCGGTTGATCGCCGGGCGGCCTTCCATGCGGATGCCCCAGGGCGAGAACGGCATGGCGACGGGTTCGTAGCGACCGGCGCTTTGCTGCAGTTCGGTCAGCATGGCATCGCGCTCGACCTTGAGCGGATTCACGCGCAGGTCCAGGCTGGCCTGGCGGTTCAGCGCTTCGATCAAGGTTTCGGGGCTGTCCATGGCACCCAGGCGCTCGTCCAGCCAGTCGGGAATGCTGCCGCGCACGGCGCGTGGCAGCGTCGCCAGGTCGATCTGGTTGACGCGCTTGAGCCACGCGGCTTCGCCGGCATCCATGCCCTCTTCCAATGCGTCCACGCCCAGCGTCGCGGCCAGGCCCAGGATGGCCAGGCGGCGCGAGGCGGGGCCAACGCCGCTTTCACCAAACTGGCGATAGCGGCGCAGGTGGCGCAGCACGTCGTAGACGGCTTCGGCGACTTCCGAGCGGTCACGCGCGCCCAGGCCGGGGTGATGACGCAGCCAGTGCGACAGCGCGGCATCGGCCGGGTAGGTCCATTGCAGTATCTCGCCCAGGACGCGCTGCACCTGGTCGATGCGGCTGGCGGCGTACGACAGGCGCGGTCGGTTGAATTGCGGTTTCTGCGGCGCGGCTTCACGCTGGCCGTGGCCGGCGTCGTCACGCGGGCCGTTGTAGGACGGGCGGGAATCCGGGCGGCCCTGGCCTTCGCGGCGGTCCGAACCGAAGGAACCACGTTCGCCGCCGCGGCTGTCGCCGCGCGGGGCGCCGTAGGACGGGCGGGAATCCGGGCGGCCCTGGCCTTCGCGGCGGTCCGAACCGAACGAACCACGTTCGCCGCCACGGCTATCGCCACGCGGGGCGCCGTAGGACGGGCGCGAATCCGGACGGCCCTGGCCTTCACGGCGGTCCGAACCGAAGGGACCACGCTCGCCGCCACGGCTATCGCCACGCGGGGCGCCGTAGGACGGGCGGGAGTCCGGACGGCCCTGGCCTTCGCGGCGGTCCGAACCGAACGAACCACGTTCGCCGCCACGGCTATCGCCACGCGGGGCGCCGTAGGACGGGCGGGAGTCCGGACGGCCCTGGCCTTCGCGGCGGTCCGAACCGAACGAGCCGCGCTCGCCGCCCCGGCTGTCGCCACGCGGGGCGCCGTAGGGCGGGCGGGAATCCGGACGGCCCTGGCCTTCACGGCGGTCCGAACCGAACGAGCCGCGCTCGCCGCCCCGGTTGTCGCCACGCGGGGCGTCGTAGGAAGGACGGGGGGCCGGGCGGCCCTGCCCTTCGCGGCGCTCGGAGCCGAAGGAACCGCGCTGGCCGCCCCGGTTGTCGCCGCGGGGCGCGTCATAGGACGGACGGGGAGCCGGACGGCCTTGGCCTTCGCGACGCTCGGCGCCGAAATTGCCGCGTTCTTCGCGGCGCTCGGATCCGAACGAGCCGCGTTCTTCGCGGCCGCCAGCGCGTTCGTCACGCGGGGCGCGTTCGCGCGGGGCGGCATCGCGGGCCTCGCCCTTGGGGCGCGAGAAGAAGGACCGACCGTCGCGGCCTTCGGAGGCTGCCCTCGGGGCGCCGGCCGGGCGGGAACGCGGAGATTGGGGTTTGCTCATGGTGTATTCCAGTGGGGCGCAGGGATTGCGCCCGATAAATGCGATGCAGGGCCGTCGGGCGGCCCGCGAGGTGTAAGGGTCGCGGCTCAGGACGCCGCGGACCAGGTGAACAGGCGGTCGGGATCGCCCTGCACGTCCACCCGGTGGTCGCTTGTCAGGGTAACCCGGCCTTCAGCCAGCCAGCGCACGGCGGCGGGAAAAGCCTGATGTTCTACCTCCAGCACGCGGTTGGCCAGCATTTCCGGGGTGTCGCCGGCCAGGACCGGCACGCAGCCCTGAGCGATGATGGGACCGTGGTCCAGCACCGGGGTGACGAAATGCACGGTACAGCCGTGCACCCGCACGCCGGTGGCCAGGGCCTGGGCGTGCGTGTGCAGCCCGGGGAACGCGGGCAGCAGCGACGGATGGATATTGACCAGCCGGCCGGCGTAGCGGTTGACGAACCCGGGCGTCAGGACGCGCATGAAGCCGGCCAGGATGACGAAGTCGGGTTCGTGCAGGTCGATTTCAGCGGCCAACGCGGCGTCGAAGGCTTCACGGCTGGCGTAGTCCTTGTGGTACAGCGCGGCCGTGGCGATGCCCTGGCTGGCCGCCCATTCGAGGCCGCCTGCATCGGGCCGGCTGGCAATGACGGCCGCGACGCGGGCGGGCCAGCCCTGCTCGCGGCAGGCCTGGACCAGCGCCTGCATGTTGCTGCCGCGCCCTGAGATCAGGATGACAATGCGGCGCTGTGTAGTAGAAGTTTCCGGCAAGATGACCAATCCAAATTGGGGATGTCGAACAATCCCGTAATCCAAAATTGTAAACTCTCGCTCGTGAAACCATCGCTGCGTATCTACCGATCCCTTCCTCCGCCCGCTCAGCGCGCCCCTTGCGCGCTGACCATCGGCAATTTCGACGGCGTCCACCGCGGCCACCAGGCCATGCTGGCGCGCGTCTGCCAGGTTGCCCGCGAGCGCGAGCTGACCCCGGCGGTGATGACTTTCGAGCCTCACCCCCGCGAGTATTTCGCCACGCTGAACCACCGTCCGGAACTGGCGCCCACGCGCATTTCCGGCCTGCGTGACAAACTGGCGGCGCTGGCGCGCTACGGCGTCGCCCAGGTCGTGGTCGAGCGATTCAATGCCCGCCTGGCCGAAATGTCGGCCAACGCGTTCATCGAAAACCTGCTGGTGCGGGGGCTGAACGCCAAGTGGCTGCTGGTGGGCGAAGACTTCCGCTTCGGCCACAAGCGCAGCGGCGACATCGACCTGCTGCGCGAAGCCGGCCTGCGCCATGGCTTCGAGGTCCAGACCCTGGCCGACGTGACCGACCGCCACGGCCACCGCATTTCGAGTTCGGAAGTCCGTACCGCGCTGGCGGTCGGCGACCTGGACCGGGCCCGCCACCTGCTGGGCCACCCCTACCATATCAGCGGCCACGTGATCCACGGCCAGAAACTGGGCCGCACCCTGGGCTTTCCCACGATGAACCTGCGGGTGGCCGAGCGCTGCGCGGCCCGTTCGGGCATTTACGTGGTGCAGGTATATGGCCTGGGCGACCGCGCCCTGCCGGCCGTGGCCAGCCTGGGCGTGCGCCCCACGGTCGAAGACCGCGGCCGCGTGCTGCTTGAGTCACACCTGCTCGACGAGACCGTCAACGCATACGGTAAACTCGTGCGTGTCGAGTTCCTGCACAAGCTGCGGGACGAAGAAAAGTTTCCTGACCTCCCTTCCCTGACTGCCGCCATCGCCGAAGACGCGCGAAACGCGCGCGCCTATTTTGCCGTTCATGGACTATAAAAAGACCCTCAACCTGCCCGATACCCCCTTCCCCATGCGGGGCGACCTCGCCAAGCGCGAGCCCGCCTGGATTACGCAGTGGGAGGAAAACCACGTCTACCAGGCGATCCGCGCCGCCAGCAAAGGCCGCCCGCGCTTCGTGCTGCACGACGGCCCGCCCTACGCCAACGGCGACATCCACATCGGTCACGCGGTCAACAAGATCCTGAAGGACATCATCGTCAAGAGCCGCAACATGGCCGGCTACGACGCGCACTACGTGCCGGGCTGGGATTGCCACGGCATGCCGATCGAGATCCAGATCGAAAAGAAGTACGGCAAGCACCTGCCCGTGGCCGAAGTGCAGTCCAAGGCCCGAGCCTACGCGCTCGAGCAGATCGACCGCCAGCGCAAGGATTTCAAGCGCCTGGGCGTGCTGGGCGAATGGGATCGTCCGTACATGACGATGAACTTCAGCAATGAAGCCGACGAAATCCGCGCGCTGGGCAGCATCCTGGACAAGGGTTACGTGTTCCGTGGCCTGAAGCCCGTGAACTGGTGTTTCGACTGTGGTTCGGCGCTGGCCGAAGCCGAAGTCGAATACGCCGACCGCGTCGACCCGGCGGTGGACGTGGCGTTCCCGTTTGCCGAACCGGCCAAGCTGGCCCAGGCCTTCGGCCTGGATGCCGTGGATGACGGCGCCATCGTCATCTGGACCACCACGCCCTGGACCATCCCGTCCAACCAGGCCCTGAACGTGCACCCGGAAATCGAATACGCGCTGGTGCGCGTATCGCCCGTGCCCAAGTTCGGCCCCCTGCTGCTGGTCGCCCGCGAACGCGTCGAAGCCTGCCTGAAATCGTGGGGCCTGGAAGGCGAAGTCATCGCCACCGCCCCGGGCGCCGCCCTGTCGGGCATTGAATTCCGCCACCCGCTGGCCCGATTCGACGCCGCCTACGACCGCAAGTCGCCCGTCTACCTGGGCGACTACGTCACGGCCGATTCGGGCACCGGCGTGGTGCACTCGGCCCCCGCCTACGGTATCGAAGACTTCATCTCGTGCAAGGCGCACGGCATGAAAGACACCGACTTCATCAGCCCGGTCATGGGCGACGGCAAGTACGTCGACAGCCTGGCGCTGTTCGGCGGCCTGTCCATCTGGGATGCCAACCCCAAGATCGTCGAGGCCCTGACCGAAGCCGGCGCGCTGATGCATGTCGAAAAGCACAAGCACAGCTACATGCACTGCTGGCGCCACAAGACGCCGATCATCTACCGCGCCACCAGCCAGTGGTTCGCCGGCATGGACGTGGCCCCGAAAGACGGCGGCCCGACCCTGCGCGAGTCGGCGCTGGCCGGCATCGACGCCACGGCCTTCTACCCGGCCTGGGGCCGTGCCCGCCTGCACGCCATGATCGCCAACCGTCCGGACTGGACCCTGTCGCGCCAGCGCCAATGGGGCGTGCCGATGGCGTTCTTCGTGCACAAGGAAACCGGCGAGCTGCATCCGCGCACGTCCGAGCTGCTTGAACAGGTGGCGCAACGCGTCGAACAAGGCGGCATCGAGGCCTGGCAGGCGCTGGACCCGCGCGAGTTGCTGGGCGACGAGGCCGACCAATACGAAAAGAACCGCGACACGCTGGACGTCTGGTTCGATTCCGGCAGCACCCACGCCACCGTGCTGGGCGGCAAGGACCACGCCTTTGCCGGTTCGCACGGCGCCGAGCTCGCCTGGCCCGCCGACCTGTACCTGGAAGGCTCGGACCAGCATCGCGGCTGGTTCCATTCGTCGCTGCTGACCGGCTGCATGCTGTACGGCCAACCGCCCTACAAGGCCCTGCTGACGCACGGCTTCGTGGTGGACGGCCAGGGCCGCAAGATGAGCAAGTCGGTCGGCAACGTGATCGCCCCGCAAAAGGTGTCCGACTCGCTGGGCGCGGAAATCCTGCGCCTGTGGGTGGCGTCCACCGACTATTCGGGCGAACTGTCGATTTCCGACGAGATCCTCAAGCGCGTGGTCGAAGGCTACCGCCGCATCCGAAACACGCTGCGCTTCCTGTTGGCCAACCTGGCCGACTTCGACGCCGTGTCGCAGTCCGTGCCCTACGGCGACCTGTTCGAGATCGACCGCTACGCGCTGGCCATGACCGCGCAGATGCAGGCCGAAGTCCAGGCCAACTACGAACGCTACGACTTCCACCCGGCCGTGTCGCGCCTGCAGACATTCTGCTCGGAAGACCTGGGCGCGTTCTACCTGGACATCCTGAAAGACCGCCTGTACACGTCGGCCGTGGGCAGCGTGGCCCGCCGTTCGGCCCAGACCGCGCTGCTGGACATCACCCAGACGCTGCTCAAGCTGATGGCGCCGATCCTGTCGTTCACGGCCGAAGAAGCCTGGAAGGAACTGGTGGCATCGGCCCTGAAGCACCAGGCCGACGCGGCCCGCGTGACCATCTTCACCGAGGTCTACCACGCGCTGCCGCCGTTCGCGGACGCCGAGGCCCTGTCGGCCAAGTGGACGCGCCTGCGCGCCATTCGCGCCGAGGTCCAGCGCAAGCTGGAAGAAGTGCGCACGGCCGGCGACATCGGTTCGTCGCTGCAGGCCGAAGTGGACCTGTACGCCAGCGGCGAAGACCAGCAACTGCTGGCCAGCCTGGGCGACGACCTGCGCTTCGTGCTGATCGTCTCGCGCGCCACCGTGCACGCCGGTGAAGGCGAAACCCGCATCCAGGTCACGCCGTCGACGCACAAGAAGTGCGAACGCTGCTGGCACTGGCGCCTGGACGTGGGCCAGGATCCGGACCACCCCGAGATCTGCGGCCGCTGCGTGTCCAACCTGTTCGGCTCGGGCGAAGCCCGCGACAAGGCCTGAGCATGGCCGGCCCCGCCCCGCAAGGCGCCACCGCGTCCGCGGCCGCCAGCGCGCCCCCCGCCAAGGTGGGCCGCTGGCTGGCGATCGCCCTGGCGATCATCGTGCTGGACCAGCTGACCAAGGTGTACTTCAACACCTCGTACCAGTACGGCGAACGCCTGAACCTGCTGCCGTTCTTCGACTTCACGCTGCTGTTCAACCGCGGCGCGGCGTTCAGCTTCCTGGCGTCCGAAGAAGGCTGGCAGCGCTGGTTGTTCACGGCGCTGGGCATCGTGGCCGCCGTGGTCATTACCGTGATCCTGCGCCGCACCCGCGGCCAGCCTCGGTTCTGCCTGGCCCTGACGCTGATCCTGGGCGGCGCCATCGGCAACGTGATCGACCGCGTAGTCTATGGCCACGTGGTGGACTTCCTGCTGTTTTATTGGCGCGACTGGTATTTCCCCGCCTTCAACCTGGCGGACGTGGGCATCAGTTGCGGCGCGGTGCTGCTGGTGCTGGACGAACTGCTGCGGGCGCGCAAGCCGCGGGCCTGATTCCCGTCCCCGCCCGCCCCCGAAAACCCGGCCGATGGCCGGGTTTTGTCTTGTTTGACGCCCCCTATCGGCATGGCGAACGGCGCAATACCGCAATGCAGAATAAAATCACTGTCCGTTCCTTGATTTGACGGCGCTTGCCCGCTGTCCGACCCTCATGCTCGACCTCGCCCGCAAACGCATCGTCCTCGGCCTGACCGGGGGCATCGCCTGCTACAAAATCGCCGAGCTGGTGCGGCGCATGACCGAACAAGGCGCCACGGTCGATGTCGTGATGACCGAAGCCGCCACGCACTTCATCACCCCCGTCACCATGCAGGCCCTGTCGGGCCGCCCGGTGTTCGTCGACGCCTGGGACGCCCGCGTGCCCAACAACATGGCGCACATCGACCTGACGCGCGGCGCCGACGCCGTGCTGATCGCCCCCGCCAGCACGGACTTCATGGCCAAGCTGGCGCATGGCATGGCCGACGACCTGCTGTCCACCCTGTGCGTGGCGCGCGCCTGCCCGCTGCTGGTGGCCCCCGCCATGAACCGCGAGATGTGGGCCAACCCGGCGACCCAGCGCAACGTGGCGCAATTGCGCGCCGACGGCATCAGCATATTGGGGCCGTCGGCGGGCGAACAGGCCTGTGGCGAAACCGGCGACGGGCGCATGCTGGAAGCGCACGAAATCCTGACCGACCTGATCGCCTTCTTCCAGCCCAAGCTGCTGGCCGGACGCCACGTGCTGCTGACGGCAGGCCCCACATCCGAACCCGTGGACCCGGTGCGCGTGCTGAGCAATCGTTCGTCGGGCAAGACCGGCTATGCGCTGGCCCGCGCCGCGCGCGAAGCCGGCGCCCGCGTCACCCTCATCACCGGCGCCACGGCCCTGCCCGTGCCGCGCGGCGTCACCGCGCTGTCGGTCACTACCGCCCGCCAGATGCACGATGCCGTGATGGCCAGCGCTACCGATGCCGACATCTTCATTGCGGTTGCTGCCGTGGCCGATTGGCGCGTGAAGAACGTCAGCACGCAAAAGCTCAAGAAAACCAGCGAAGGCGGCGGCGCGCCGCTGATGGAATTCGAACCCAACCCCGACATCCTGGCCGAAGTGGCCAAGCTGAAAGACGGCCCCTGGTGCGTGGGGTTTGCCGCCGAAACCGAAAAGCTGGCTGAGCACGCCGAGGCCAAGCGCGCACGCAAGGGCATTCCGCTGCTGGTCGGCAACCTGGCGCACAAAGTCATGGACGCCGACACGACCGAACTGGTGCTGTTCGACGCCCAGGGCGCGCATCCGCTGCCGGCCGCCGACAAGCTGGACGCCGCACGCCGCCTGATCGCCGAGATCGCCGCGCGCCTGCCGGCCTGACCCACCCGCGCCGCACGGCACGATGCCGGCCAGGCCTGACCCCGATGCCGGCATTGCCAGCCTGCGCTACTGCTCCAGGCTGATGTTGGCCGCGCGCACGATGTCGGCCCATTGCTTGCGGCCGTTGTCCAGGAACTGGCCGAACTTCTCGGGCGTCATGCCCGTGACCGGTTCCGAGCCCAGGCCCGCCATCTTCTCGATCACCGCCGGTTGCTTGAGCACGTCCTGCAGCGCGGCGTAGTAGGCGGCCAGCACATCGGCCGGCACGCCGGCCGGCGCGAACACACCCTGCCAGGTCGGCATGTCGAAGCCCTTCAGGCCTTGTTCGTCCAGCGTGGGCACGTTGGGCAACTGCGCCGAGCGCTTGAGCGAGGCCACGGCGATGGCCTTGACCTTGCCCTGGCTGGCCAGCGGCGCGGCGGTGGAGATGTTGTCCATCGTCATGGCGATGTGACCGCCCAGCAGGTCAGTGATGACCGGGGCGGCACCGCGGTAAGCCGCGTGCGGCACCTTCACGCCCATCTTGTACAGCATGGTCTCGGCGATCAGGTGGTTCGAAATGCCGACGCCGGCCGTGCCATAGGTGGCGGTGGGCGTCTTCTGGAAGTAGTCCTTCAATTCGGCCAGGTTGTTGGCCGGTACATCCTTGTTGACGATGACGACGTTGGGCTGCACCGCTGCCAAGGTAATCGGCGTGAAGTCGGCCGGCTTGTAGTTGGTGCCCTTGGGGTTGAGCACGTGCGTGATGGCCATGGAGCCGGCAGCGGCGATGCCGATGGTGTAGCCGTCGGGCTGCGACTGCGACAGGCGGTACGCCATGATGTTGCCACCGGCGCCCGCCAGGTTCTCGACCACGACGGTCTGGCCCAGGCGCTGCGACAGCGGTTCGGCCAGCAGGCGAGCCAGCGTATCGGCGGAGCCGCCGGGCGCAAATCCCACCAGCAGGCGGATCGGCTTGGTCGGTTTCCAGGCGTCGGTGGCCAAGGCCGGCGCGGCCGCCAGCGAGCTGGCGATGAACAGTGCGCCCATGGCGCGATGCAAAGTGCTGCGGAACATGAAGTGGTTTCCCCTTAGACCAATAATTGTGCGAGCGTCTGTGCAACCAGGCGGTTGGACAGCAGCACCGGACGCCCCGACGCCGTTGCCACCGCCTGCCGCATGCGCTCGGCGTAACCCATGCAGTGCATGATGATGAAATCGCAGTCGGCCAGGTCACGGCCGGCCTGCGCGAAATGGATTGCGGCGCGGTCCGCGTCGGATTCATAGGGCGAGGCGTGTACCACGCTCGCCTGGCATTCCAGCGGGACGGCCAGATGGAAGGCATCGACCTGGGCGGCCAGCGGCACCACCAGCCCTACCTTGCGGCAGTGCTGCGACAAGCCCGCGACCAGATGGTCCACGACCTGCTGCGGTTCGATCACCAGCGTGCGCATCGGGGCAATCGCCGTGCCGGTACACAAGGGCACCAGCACGTCGTAGCCGGAGGCGTCGGCCTGGCGCATCACCTGCGCCAGGCGGGCTTCGGCGGCGGCCGCGTCCAGTTCGATCTGCGCCCCGTCGCGCAGCCGCGTCGCGAAACGGTATTCGCCCGGACGCGGCGCCAGCGCGGCCAACGCGGCGGTGTCCAGGCCATCCAGGGCCCCGAACTCGTCGATCTGCACGTGCGCGCCCAGCAAGGGCGCCATTTCGGGCACCACATCGCTGCGCGGCGATTGGCCGATGGTGAAGAACGCGACGCGGCGTGGCGCGTGCGCGCTCATTGGGCACCCCCGGGTTCGATACCGGTGGTCTGCAAGTGCGCCAGGGAACCATAGCGGCTTTGCAGCGCGTCCCACTCCGCCGCGTCGACGAAGGTCATGGCGCCCTGGCCGAACAGTTTGGCGATTTCGATGCAGAAGCGCATGGCGACATCGGCATCCACGGCGTTGGTCACGCCCGTGGCGCAACCCGGCACGGCGGTCTGCGCGGTCAGGGCCACGCCCACGACGGGCGCGTCGGTGACGATGGTGGGCTGCATCAGCGAATTGACGTGCGACAGGCCGTTTTCGTAGGGCGTGATGTCCTGCGTGGTGAGCGGCAGCGTCAGCGGCAGTTCGCCGCTGACCCAGCCCATGACGTCCAGCATGGTTTCCGGAATGCGCAGCAGGTAGCCCTGCCTGGCCACGGGCGTGAGCGCCACGCCGCGCTGGTTCACGAGCCGGTTGCCGCGGGTGGTGTCGACCGAGAGAATGGCGTCCATGCGCGGGTCGACTTCGTGCGACATCATTTCGCGCATGGGAAAGGGCGACTTCATCATCGGCACGGGATGGTGCGGACGGGTGCCGGCGCGCGGGCAGATGTGGGTGCGGATGCGCACGGTGCCGGGCAGCACGTCGCCCTGGCGCGCCATGGCCATCAGCTTGAGTGCTGCGGCAATGGCGACCACCGCGCCATCGCTGTCGGACACCAGGCCGGTGACCGCCGGGCGTGCACCGATACCGCCCAGGCGGCCGATGATGCCCAACTGCGGCGCGGCGTCATCCGCGCCCGGGATGACGATGGACAGGAAGTCGGTGGCGGCGCCGTCGCGTTCCAGGTGGGTCACGTCGACCTGGCAATGGCCGGCTGCGCGCAGGTGCTGCGCGACGGCTTCGCCCGTGATGTGGGCCGAGGACAGCAGCTCGATGGTATCGATGACTTGCTTCATGCCGGAATCTCCAGCGGACCGGGGCGGAACACCTGGGGTTCGGCATGCCCGAGGAACAACGGCGCGTCGTGCGGGCCGACCAATGCGACGGCCTGGTCGCGCACGCGCAGCGCCGCGCCTTCCGGCAGGCCCAGCACCGGCATGGTCGGGTTCAAGGTGCAGAATTCGGCCAGGCGCTGCGCGCGAGTCTCGCCGCGATGTCCGGGCGGGTGGGCGTTGGTGTAGTGCGGATTGATCTGGAACGACAGCAGGCCCAGCGCATCGAACCCTTCGGGGTCGGTGATGGGCATGTCGTTGGTGGTGCAGATGCTGGGGCATGCCAGGTTGGAGCCGGCGCTCCAGCCCAGGTAGGCGGCGCCTTCACGCACACGGCGGGCCACCACGTCGAGCAGGCCCTGGCGGCGCAACTGGCCCAGCAGATTGAAGGTGTTGCCGCCACCCACGATGATGACCGCAGCCGCTTCCAGCGCGGCCACGGGATCGGCGGTGCGATGCAGCCCCTGGATGTCCAGGCCCGTATCGGCCAGCGCCGACACGACCAGCGCGGTGTAGTCGTCCCAGTTGCGCGTCACGCCCGCGAACGGCACGAACACGGCCTTGGCCCCGGCCGGCAGCGATTCGATCAGTTCGCGGATGTCGGGCAACGCGTGCACCAGATAGCCGGCGTCGCTGCTGGAATTGCTGAGAAGCAGAAGGTTCATGAGAGAGGTTCCTTGGAATCGGTAAGTCGGATGCCGCGCGGGCGCGGCCGGGATACGGCAATGTCGGTCAAGGGAATCAGGCCCGGCGTCAGCCGAGCCAATAGGGATCGTTCAATTCGCGGCCCAACGCCGCGACCTGCTGGGTCAGGGATTCACGCAGGGTCGCCACGCGGGCGGCGTCGGCCTGGAAGGACACGAACGACAGGCACAGGCCGCGCAGCTCGCCGGTGGCCGGATCGCGCACGGCCGCGGCCACGGCGCCGATACCGGGCATGGCCTGATCGATGGCGACTCCGTAATGATCGGCACGGACCTGCGCCACGCGCTGGGCCAGCTCGCCGACGGTGGCAGGGCAATCCTTGCCCTCCACCTGCAGGGGTGCCGACGGATCGGCGCCATACAGCGCCTCGAATTCGGTCGGCGTCAGCCGCGACAGCAGCGCGCGCCCCATCGCCGTGCCGGACGCGGCGCGGCGCGAACCAGGCGGGGATAGCACCTGCACCGGATGCGAACCGTTCAGGCGTTGCAACACCACGGTTTCGCGCTGGTTCAGGGTGGACAGATAGGCGGTCAGGCCGCTGTCTTCGGACAGACGGACCAGCACCTTGCGGCAGGCCTCGTCCAGCGGCGTGGCGTGCTGGCCGGCGCGCACCGCCTGCGTCAACAACACGCCCGGGCGATAGCGGCGCGTGGCCGCGTCCTGATCCAGCATGCCGTAATGCTGCATCTGGTTCAGCAGGCGCGATGCCGTGCTCTTGGGCATGGCCAGCCGCTGCGCCACGTCGGTGAAGCTCAACTCGGCCACGCCGTCCGCATAGAGCGACAGCACGCGCTGGACGCCGTCTAGAATACTCATAAATGTTCCATAAAAGGGAACTACTGTTCCTTAATAGCGAACAAGAATAATCCAGGGCGGCCAAAAACAAAAGCCCCTCGCGGACGACGCAGAGGGGCTTGCCAGCCAGGCAGTCGGACGCGGCAGGCGCTAGGGCGACGCCTTTTCCGCCCACTGCGCCAACGGCAGCGGCGGCTGGGCGTGCAGGATGCGGGCCAGCACCAACTTCAGTTCGGCCCAACCGCCCCGCTCCCCCGGCCAACGCGACGGGGTGATCGCCCGCCAGGCCCCATCCGGCCCCCGGTCGGCCATCTTGAAGCGGAAGTTGTAATGACCCGCCATGCCCATGCGCAGGTCGGTCACCACCAGCGCATCGCCCATCACGTCATAGCGCAGCCAGTCATCGGTGAACCAGCGCAGCCGCTCGTGCAGCGGGACGCCCGCCAACGCCTGGCCGGCGTCCAGGTTGAGCGGCTGACGCACAAACTCGGGCACCGCGCCATCAAACCAACTGCTGACGGCCTCGTAGTAGTGGCCGTCGGGCGTCTTGGCGATGACGCGCCACAGCAGCGTGTTCAGCGGCATGGGCATGGCCCGCAGCTCGGTGACGGCGATGCCTTGCGCCTGCATGGCGTCGCGCACCCGGTGCTCGGCAGCAATGCGGCCCGCCAGCCCGAAGCCCAGATAGGCCGTGCTGAACACCAGCGCCCCTGCCAGGACGCGGCGAGCGCTGCGCGTCATGCCGACCGCCGTGGCGTACACCGCGGCCAGCAACAAGGGCACGGTGTAGAGGGGATCGATGATGAAGACCGCCGACCAGCTTTCGGGAATGGACGGGATCGGCCAGAACAGCTGGGTGCCATAGACGGTGAACGCGTCCAGGAGTGGATGCGTCACCAACACCAGCCACAAGGTCAGGAACAGGCGCCTGCCGCTGTAGGGCGCCTGCGGCCAGTACTTGCGGATCAGCCAGGTCAGCAGTGCGGCCAGCCCGGTCAGGACGAAGATCGAATGCGAGAACCCGCGGTGATAGGTCATCAACGACACCGGGTCGGGGTAGCGCATCAGCACGTCCAGGTCCGGCAAGGTGGCCAGCGCGGCGCCATAGAACAGCGCCCGGCGCCCCTGCACGCGCCCCAGCAGCGCCCCCTGTATGCCCGCGCCCAGCACGGCTTGTGTAACCGAATCCATAGAACTCCGACGATAGCCTTCCGGTGGCCGCCATTTTCACGTGCCGTCCACGATGCAGGCGTTAAGATACCCGATTGCATTCAGCTAATTTTCAACTTCAGCCTCATGGACCACTATATCGACAAGATCGGCCTGCTGATCGAAACCAACCAGGCCTGGGCCGGGCCCATCACTTTCCTGCTGACGCTGGGCGAATCCATGGTGCTGCTGGGCCTGTTCATTCCGGCCACGGCACTGATGCTGCTGACCGGCGGCCTGATCGGCGCGGGCACGCTGGACCTCTGGAGCATCCTGGCCTGGGGCATCGCCGGCGCCATCGTGGGCGATGCCCTGTCCTATGGCCTGGGCCGCTGGGCCGGCCCGAACGTGCTGCGCCGCTGGCCGCTCAAGCAGCAGCGCACCGCCGTGGCCCGCGCCCGGCTGTTCTTCTACCGCTATGGCTTTGCCTCGGTGCTGATCGGTCGCTTCCTGGGCCCCATCCGCTCGACCATCCCGACGGTGGCCGGCGTGATGGGCATGGCCCACGGCCGCTTCCAGCTGGCCAACGTCGCGTCGGCCATCTTGTGGATGCCGCTGATGCTGGCGCCAGGCTACATCACGGCGCGCAGCCTGGGCGCCGCCGAAAACGCGCAGCAGATCGCCATGATGATCGGCGCGGGCTTCTCAGTGCTGCTAGGATTCGGGCTTCTGGTCGCGATGATGCGCAAACGCCGGCAACCGGCGCGGGCGCGCCGCGGCAACTAGGGCCCGACCCGTCGTCATCAGGCCCGCCCGGAGAAGAGCATGGCAATAGAGATGGAGCCGAAAAACGGCGACTTCGCGCGCTACGTCGAAAACCTGTCGCGCGCCGGCGGCGCCTCGCCCGGCCGGGTACCTGACAAGGCCGAGGCCAAGCGCCGCCAGGCCGGCACGCCGGCCGCCGCGCCGGCATCCCAGCCTGCCCAGGATTCGCTGTACGACCTGACCTGGGGCAAATCCGCGCCCCCGCCGCTGCAATCGCGCCGCGCCGAACCCGCCCCGCTGGCGGGCGTGCCCGGCCAGGAAGACGCCGCCACGGTGTCCATGGCCAAGCGCGCACGCCAGCGCAAGCTGGGTATCGTGTTGACCATTGCCGGGGCCATCGCCGGCTGGGCCGCGGTCAACATCGCATTCAGGGCGCTGCGCGCGCCGCACTTCGACCTGGACGAGCTGATGCCGGCGGTGTTCCTGGCCTTCTTTGCGTTCATGCTGTTCAAGGCCGCCAGCGGGGCGCGCGACCCGCGCAAGCAGCCGCTGGGCAAACTGCCGCCGCTCAAGACCACGTCGTACCGCAAGGACGGCTGAACGCCGACGGCGGCGCCTGGCCCCCCACGCATTGGTGCTAACATTTCCGCCGCCGTCGAAAGACCCCATGAATACCGGAGTGAAAGTGAACAACGTTGTCGGATTGAACCAGGCCCAGGCGGCCACGATGCTGAAGCTGCAAGGCGACTTGAACAGCATGATCAATCCGGACTGGATCAACGGCGGCGCCCGCTTCCTGCGCGCCGCCTTCGTCGAATCGGCCGAGGCACTCGAGCACTACGGCTGGAAGTGGTGGAAAAAGCAGACCATCGACCTGCCCCAGGTGCAGATGGAACTGGTCGACATCCTGCATTTCTACCTGTCGCACACCATCGTGCAGGCCAAGGGCGACGTCAATGCCGCCGCCGCCGCGCTGGTGGCCGACCTGGCCGGCCCGGCCTCGGTGACGCTGGATGGCCAGCGCTACGCGCTGACCAGCCTGGCCGTGCCGGAACTGCTGGAACTGATCGGCGGCCTGGCCGTCTGCGGCCGCGCCAGCTTCAAGCTGCTGGAACAGAGCATGACCGCCTGCGAGATGACCTGGAACGATGCCTACACCCAGTACGTTTCCAAGAACGTGCTGAACATCTTCCGCCAGCAGCACGGCTACAAGGAAGGCACCTACATCAAGATCTGGAACGGCGAAGAAGACAACGTCGTGCTGGCCCGCCTGCTGTCGCAACATGACGCGTCGCAAGCCGGCTTTGCCGACGTGCTGCACCGCGAACTGCAAGCCGCCTACACCAAGCTGTAAGGCTCGCACCACGACGCCGCATGAAAAACGCCGCTTTTGCAAAGCAGCGTTTTTCATGGCGGTTCGGCCTGGATGGGAC